>JAYTNW010000210.1:0-2707 GCA_043748115.1 Bacteroidota bacterium
GACGGTGTAGATTTGCACGTTTTTGATATCGGAGCTTATCCGCAGATACTGGATGCCGTAGCCAACAACATCAACTTTGGCACTGTGGTTTCCTCTACCAGCTATTCGCAAGGATGTAATGAATACACGTCTGACACACAGTTTGGAGACCAGACTCTCTATGATAACAACCAATTGGAGTTTGTTTTTTCTGCGGGAAACAATAATGGTGCTGATTGTGGTTATGGAGCAGGAGGAAATTGGGGTAACATTACCGGTGGATACAAGCAGGGAAAAAATGTAATTGCCTGTGCAAATCTGGATGCATTAGAAGTAATTGACCCCAGCAGTAGTATTGGGCCAGCAGCGGACGGACGTATAAAACCAGATATTTCTGCCAACGGGCGTGATCAATTATCAACCGCAGAAGGAAATACTTACCAAGTGGGTGGCGGAACATCTGCGGCTTGCCCAGGTGTAGCTGGAATTTGCACACAACTTATCCAGGCGTATAAAGAATTGTACAGTGCTGCCAACGCACCAACAGCATTAATAAAAGCCTGCCTTTTAAATGGCGCTGAAGATATAGGAAACCCAGGCCCTGATTTTAAATTCGGATGGGGAAGAGTAAACGCTTTACGTGCTGTTAAAACCTTAGAAGATAATCGTTTCACCACCGGCTCCATGATACAAGGAGCTGCAACAAGTTTCAATATTACAGTTCCTGCAAATGTTATCGAAATGCGGGTAATGCTCTACTGGCATGATGTAGGTGGAACACCTGGCGCTGCCATCTCCTTGGTAAACGATCTTGATCTCACAGTTACCGACCCAGCATCAACAGTGTGGAGTCCTTGGGTATTGGATCCTACTCCCAATGCGGTTAGCCTAAATTCAAATGCCACACGCGGTGCTGACCATTTAAATAACATGGAGCAAGTAACCATTAGCGCCCCCGCGGCAGGCAGTTACGTAGTAAATATTGCTGGATTTTCGGTGCCTCAAGGCCCTCAAACTTATTACTTAGTTTACGAATTTAGAACGGATGACATTACAGTTACCTACCCCATGGGCGGAGAAGGTTTTGTGCCGGGAGAAGACGAGATTATACGCTGGGATGCTGTAAAAGGATTAGGTAGTTTTTCTTTAAACTACTCTGTTGACAATGGCGCCAACTGGAATTTCTTAGCTACTGGTGTTAGCCAAAACACCCTTCAATACACATGGAACGTGCCCAACAATCTTACCGGTGAGGCTTTAGTGCGTGTATCCCGTGGCACAGTAAATGGCATCAGTAGTGAAAAATTCTCTATCGTTGGCACTCCACAAAACCTGAATGTTGCTTGGGCATGTGTGGACTCCATTAAACTGTCATGGGCAAATGTAAATGGTGCAGCTTGGTATGAAGTAAGTATGCTGGGAGCAAATTACATGGACTCTATTGGCATCACCACCAACACCAATTTTGTTTTAACAGGCACAAACCCTGTTGATGAGTATTGGTTTAGCGTAAGGGCCGTAATGGCAAACGGAAGCAAGGGCCGTAGAGCTTCGGCTGTAAACAAGCAACCCGGTGTATCAAATTGTCCAAACTCCGCACCCTACGCACAATTTATCGCCAGCGCCAATGGCGGATGTACTAGTAAAACCATTTTATTTACTGATCAATCGGCTAATGGCCCTTCAACGTGGTTATGGACTTTTACGCCAAACACAGTAACTTTTGTAAATGGCACCACAGCAGGCTCACAGTTTCCCGCAGTTCAGTTTAACGCAACAGGCGTTTACGATGTAACGCTTACCGTTAGCAATTCATTTGGATCCGACTCTGCTGTTCAGGCATCATCCATCAGCATTCTTGCCGCTACACTTCCTCCAATTGCCGAAGATTTTCAAATGGCAAGTTTCCCTCCCATTGCATGGTCAATTGAAGATGCCGGAGGCAGTAACACTTGGGAACAAAAGACAAACATTATCGGTTCAGGAGGCACTTTAACCAACGCAGCTTTCGTTGATAATTTTTCTTACAACAACCAAGGTGCTGAAGATGGCTTAGCCACACTTGAAGTAGATCTAACAACTGCCACATCAGCCATCCTTACTTTTGATGTAGCCTATGCTCGCTACTCTGCTACTTTTTCCGATGCGTTGAGGATAGATGTTTCAACCAACTGCGGCAATACCTACGCCCCATCTGGTTATTTAAAAGCAGGTGCTGCATTAGCAACTGTTGGTGATCAAACTACAATCTGGTTTCCTACCGCAAATAGCGAATGGAGAAATGATACGGTTGACATGTCTGCATTTTTAGGACAAAATGTTTTGGTGAAATTTGTAAATATTAACGACTTCGGCAATAGTTTACTGTTGGACAATATCAATATAGATATCACCACAGGAGTTGAGCAAGTGCTTGATAATACCAGTGACAACATATTTGTTACTCCTAATCCATCTTCAGGCTTGTTTACTCTTAATGTTAACAGTAAAAAATCAACCAATACCTCCTTTTCTGTAACGGATGCACGAGGAAAACAAGTTATCCTTAATCAAAAAAGTGCTGGGCGTGGAAAAGAGACCATTGATTTACGTGGCTTCAATAAAGGTGTTTACATGTTATCAGTAACCACTGATCTTAAAATTACTCAGATTAAACTGGTGGTAATGTAACATTACCTTAATAAAACAAATTAAAAAAACCACTTCCTTCTGGGAGTGGTTTTTTTTA
>JAYTNW010000211.1:0-2327 GCA_043748115.1 Bacteroidota bacterium
GACTTAGGAATAATCATGGTTACCTTTGCATGCTTTACCATGGCCATACACAAATCGTGACAGGCAACTCCCAGTCCACCATTAATTACCGGTGGAAACTCCCACCCCAACATAAGCACCCTTGGTTTTTTCATACGTAATTCCTCTTCAAATCAAACTAAAAAATTGATAATAACAAAACTGCAAGCAAAATTAAACCAAATGCAGGTGCTGTTCGCTTGAAAGCCTTAACTCAAAATAAATTTTATTATTAATTAATGAACAGGCGAAAGAGGTTAAATAATAAATTCTGTTTGTACCCCTATTACGAACCTATGTCATGGCCGTGCACACCTCTACTAAAAAACCATCGGGATCGCGCAAATAGCACACCGTTTGTCCCCATGGCTTTTGTTGAGGTTCTGCCACAATAATGCCACTGTATTGCTTTGCATTTTTCAAAACAGCGTCAACATCATCCGTTACAAAACCTATTTCAATGCCAAAAGGAAGCTGTTCCATTGAGCTTTCTATAAAGCCTTTCGGCAAATTTTTTTTTGCATGTGTTTTAGCCGCAAAACCTAGTGTGGCTTCTCCTGTCATCAGCTCTCCATATTCATTGCCCGGTGCAATAAATTTTCTCGAAAAGCCAAATGCTTTTTCATAAAACTCAATGCTTTTTAACACATCACTTACATACAGTATAGCGTAGCCAAATTTTATCATGCCATTTTGTCAGAGGTGAAAAACTTATTTTTTAAACGGATACTTTAACCAGATGATAAGTAAATTAAGTAGCAGAAAAGGCAGTTCGATCCACACACCTTTCCAATTACCATCAGACAAATGAAAACAGATAATCATGCCTATTCCTGCGGCCATAAGCACGTTTCCCCAAACAAATGTAGATGGTAACAAAATAAGTATGGCGCTAAACATGGTCACCACACCAAATATCGTTAGCCCAATTTTACCGAAGTTCCATTTGCTGAACATATCAACCATTTCGGGTTTACCTGAAAACATGGCATAACCCTGCTTCAAGCCCATAAAAACGGCTGCTAAAACCAGCAACGCGTTGATTACTTTAATTACCATTTGTTTAAATTTTATGTGCTTTAAATTATATCTACATTACCTTTAATTGAGGCTTGTGTAGCAGTGGAAAATTAACAGACGCGGCAATAAAACAAAACGAGTGTGCTTTGGCATGAAGTTCCTTGGCTTTGGCAAGCATATTTTCACTGCTTACTGTAACCATTGGAAGCAAAGTAACTTCTGTAAACTTTCCGCTACCATCTGCATTTTGTGACAAGATACCTTCTGCGTGATCTACATATTCTACAACCACCACTCCGGCATCAGCACAAAGGTGAAGGTACCAAAGCATGTGGCAGGATGAAAGAGAGGCCAGTAGTAAATCCTCCGGGTTATGCTTGCTGATATCGCCCCTAAAAGGAGCATCGGATGATCCAGCCAAATCCGGCTTTCCAGTAATGCTTATGAGGTGACTACGTTCATAACCTGCATAACCTGTGGTTCCGGCTCCGTTGTTGCCCGTCCATTTTACCGTTGCTTTGTAATGATGCTGTTTAAACATATTGGTCGCACTGAAATTTGTTAAAAAAATATTGCATGTAATTCATGAAACTCTTGTATTCAAAAAAATTGCATCGCCAAAAAAATCAAGAAGTCTTCTGCCTGCAAAATAATGTCTGTCCAATTGGACAATCGGCAAACAACCTCACCTTATCAGGTTAAACGAACCTTTTTTAGTAATAATTCTTCCTTCGTTATACGATATAGCCCTGGCCGTGTACACATAGGTTTCAATGTTTTGAAGTTCACCGCGGTAAAATCCATCCCAACCCGAGTTAATGTCAGTGGTTTCGAACATTAGCTGTCCCCATCGGTTATAGATTTTAAACTCCAACAATTGTTTAATACCCCATCCATCTACAAATATTACATCGTTAACGCCATCTCCGTCAGGCGTAAAGGCAGAGGGAACATCAAGCGTTACCTTGGTGTTAACCTCAATCGTGTAGCGCGAAATGTCAGTAAAGCAACCTTCTTTATCCGTTATAGTAACCGTATAAGTTGTGCTTACCAAAGGCTGAGCGTATGGTGTGGAGCAGGAAGTGCAACTTAAACCAGCAACAGGATCCCACACATAGGTGTAATTAGATCCGAGATCCTGTCCAATTAAAACGGAGTCGCCAATAATAATGAGTGTATCTTTTGTTTCAGTGGTGATAGGCCCATAAACTGTTACGGGAACATTTACGGATCCTGTACAGCCGTTAACATCTGTGATCAACACTGAATAGTTGGTCGAAACCAAAGGG
>JAYTNW010000212.1:0-4383 GCA_043748115.1 Bacteroidota bacterium
GTAAATTGAACCATAAATGGAAATACCAAAAGGAAAGCTGATTGCCGTTGGCGGTAACGAAGACAAAGGCACTGAAGCAGAACCAAATTTTGAACAAAAAAACAACCTTAACTTTTTTGCCTTACAAATTCTTAGCCGCATAAAGGATGAGATGGGTGGCAATAACGCAGTAATAGAAGTTATTACTAGCGCCAGCAGCATTCCGCAGGAGGTGGGCGAAAATTATATTGACGCCTTTGGTAAATTAGGCTGTACCAACATTAACGTAATGCACATCCGCAACCGTGAAGATGCTGCCAAACAGGAATACATTGACCGCATTCGCAAATGTGATGGGGTGATGCTTACCGGTGGCAATCAATTGCGCTTGAGTACTATTTTTGGCGGCACTGAAATTCTAAAACTATTGCATCTCCGTTACCAAAACGAAAATTTTGTGATAGCCGGTACCAGTGCAGGTGCCATGGCCATGAGCAATACCATGATTTACCAAGGCAGCAGTTCAGGAGCTTTGATAAAAGGAGAAGTAAAGATTACCACAGGACTTGCGCTGATGAAGGACGTGATCATTGACTCGCACTTTGACAAACGGGGCCGCTTTGGGCGTTTAGCGCAGGCTGTTGCCAGTAACCCCAGTTGCATTGGCGTGGGATTGGGAGAAGACACAGGCGTGCTTTTAACAGAAGGTCACCAGATGGAAATCATAGGCTCAGGATTGGTGATTTTGTTTGACGGCCACCAGATCAGGCACAGTAACATTGCCGATTTGCAGGATGGTGTTCCTATTTCTATTGAGAATTTAATTGTGCACGTGCTAACCAAAGGCAACTGCTACGATGTGCGTGAACGCAGGTTTTTTTCTGAGCTTGCTCGGTAAATAAAAATTTACAGCCTTCAATCGTATTTTCTACCCTTCCAGGTAAAGCAATTGAAAAGCGCTGCTGCTGTAACCACTAGTACATAAACTGCATAAGCAAATTGCCAGCAAATAAATGCAGAGGGCGAAAATTTTTGTGCCGTATCTTTTGCTACTTTTTTGATAAAAAATAAATCAGCAAGCAGCTTGCCGGATACACACATCAATAAAACAATTTTTAAAGTTAGAGGAGCAAAAGGCAGATAACAAGCCACTGCCCACACGCTTAATGACGATAGCAGCACTAACCAACCAATAAGTGTAATGTAACGTTGATCATAACCCGTGAGTTTGGCTGTCCAGCGGATGCGCTGTTGTAAAAATGCAGCCACGGTTTTTTGCGCCTCCGTTTTTACCACTACATCGGTTGATTGTAAATAATCTACCTTTAGCGCAAGCTGATGAAAGATGTGCAGCATAAAAAAAGCATCGTCACCGCTGGGTATGGCGGGTTTAAAAAAATCACGCGGTATTTTTTCATACACACTTTTTTCAAATGCTAAATTAGCTCCATTGCACATCATTGGTTTTTTTAGCAGAAGCGATGCCCCCGTTACTCCTGTAAGCGAAACAAACTCCATAGCCTGCATTTGCGCTATAAAAGAACTTCCGGTTAGGGCTACGGGCATTAACATCATGCTCGGTTTGTTATTGGCATAATGAGAACCGATGGTGCTTAGCCAGCTAACGGGTACTTCGCAATCGCCATCTGTGGTGGCTATTAATGTTCCACTAGCATGGGATACACCCAAGGCAATGGCCGCCTTCTTACCTTCATTTGCCTCTGGGAGGTTTATCAGCTTGTAATTGAGTGTAGTTTTTTGCAAATGTTGCAAGGCAACGTTTACCGTTGCATCAGTGCTGTGGTCGTTAACTATGATGACCTCAAAATTGCCAACAGGAATTGTTTGAGCTGCGAGTGACCGGATGAGTGCCGCTACCTTCAACTCTTCGTTGCGCACGGCCACCACCACAGTTATTAAAGCATGACAACTTGCGTTTACAACCGGTGGTTTAATTTTTTTCCATGCCCCATAATAGGTGGCTACAAGCAAGGTATAGGCCAGCAATATAAACGCTACCGCTATCATTAGGCCTGAATGTTTTTATTTTTCCATTTGAGGTAAAGGAACATAACCGAACCTATGATGGCCGGCAAGGCCAAGTTAAAGAACCATAAACCGAAAGATGCTGCAACAATGCCCGTGATGTTATCAGTAAATTTTTGAAAAACCAACACTGCAAGTGAACCCCTGAATGCCAGTTCGGCAAAGGCAATAGTAGGAACTACCGATTGTATCAAAAATATAATGCTAATGAGCGCCACCATAACCCACCCCTGAACGCTGACATCGCAAAACTGTAACAACAAAATATATTGACCAGTAAAAATAAAATAACGCAGCAATGACAATAAAAAAACATTCCACAATTCGCGCTTAGTGTAGCTCTCGAAGGCAATGAGATAATCGCGGAAGCGCAACCTTAGGGAAGCGAGCAAGGGCAATGAAAAAAGATGGTTGATGCGCGGATAAAGCAAAAGCAAAAGTACGATGAGTACCGTTGATGCCGGTACTAAAAATGCTTGCATGGCGGAGCTGAGATCAAAAAAATATTTGGCCATTAGCGATGCACTGAGCAGCCCAAAGACAATGGTGACCAGTAACTGGCTAAGGCTGCCCACAAAGGTGGAGAGCACAGCCTGTATGCGCACCTGCGACTTTAAGAATAAAATGCGCCCGGCAAATTCGCCTACACGATTGGGAGTAAAAAAGCTAATGGTGGTGCCTAAAAAAACGGCTTGCATGGACTTAAGGAGGCTTAGTGGTTCAAGGTTGCTGATGAGTTGTTTCCACTTAAATGCCTCTAAACCATAGTTGATAAAAACCAACACTGCCACACCAAGCATTGCAGGTAATGCATCGCCTTCAGAAAATTTTTGCTGTACAAAGGCTAAGAAGGTTTCAAAATTTTCGCGCTGGGTGATGCGGCTGTAAATAAACCAAATGGAAACAACAGCAACCAGCACTTTAAGCAGTGCAAACAGGACTTTATTTATGCTTACTTTTGAGGAGGCCAAAATGAAAAATATTACTTTACAAGAATAAAATAAATTGACGCTTACTGCAACTCCTTCCAAAGATAAAATTATATTAGGCATTGATCCCGGCACCAATGTGATGGGATATGGTGTGCTTGTTGTTTCAGGAAAAACGATGAGGCTGGAAACAGCAGGCGTTATTCATTTGGATAAATACGACAACCATCCACTAAAGCTGAAACATATTTTTGAAAAAACGCTGAGGCTGATCGAGAGTTACTTGCCCGATGAAATGGCTATTGAAGCCCCTTTTTTTGGAAAGAACGTGCAATCAATGCTTAAACTGGGGCGCGCGCAGGGTGTTGCACTGGCGGCAGCATTGTATAAAAACATACCAGTGTTTGAGTACAGCCCAAAAAAAATTAAACTGGCTGTTACAGGAAAAGGCGGTGCCACCAAGGAGCAGGTAGCGTCCATGTTACAGCAACTGCTGCACTTTGAAGAAATGCCGAAATATTTAGACGCCACCGATGGCCTTGCCGCAGCGGTGTGCCACCATTTTCAAAATGGAACTGCGAGTACCCCTGCCGCAAAAAAAGGAAAAGGCTGGGCAACGTTTTTAAGCGAGAACCCGGATAGGGTTGTGGGGTAAAGGTTGATGGGGAATAACGGATGAGGAATCTTGAATATTAGTTTCTGTATATTCATAATCCCCTTATGGGTGGGAATTATGAATATACGGAAACACCAAAGACTATCTTAGTTCTTAATAAGCTTAGAACTTGTTTTCTTGTTCCCTCCCTTTACATGCAAAATATACATGCCAGCCGGCTTATTAGAAATATCAATGATTGCTTTATTCATTTTAACACGGGCTGAATAAACAAGCTCACCTACCGGATTAACAATCTCAATATATTTTTCATCATTGTCTGAAAAAAGAAGGTGAAACACTCCGGTTCCTGGATTAGGATAAATACTCAAATTTAATTTGCCAGTTATATCCTGAAAACCAACCGTTGTATAATTGGTGGTAATGGTATTGGTAACAACAGCCGGATTGTAATCAAAATAAATATGTGCAGTGTTTTTGATTTGTGTACCTAATTACAAACCTGAATAAGGTTTAATTTTATATTGAACAAAACCTTTGCTGCCCTCAGGACTGCTTGCACTATCTGCTAGCTGAATGTTAGGAAAACGAAAAATCAATAAACTTCCAGTAAGCGTTGTGGTGTTGGCATGGCTGTAATTGATGATCTCGAAAGTTGAGAGGTCAAGGTTGGCATCAAGCGTGTCCATTATTCTGATATTTTGTGCTGGAGCCGTACCCAAGTTTTGAAAATTGATAGTGTATGTTAAATAATCATTGTAACCGGGAGAAACGGCCGATGGGTAAACCTGTTTGTCGTTAGGGTCAAAGGAG
>JAYTNW010000213.1:0-5776 GCA_043748115.1 Bacteroidota bacterium
TTTGAATTGTCAAAACATTCAATGTGCCTGGGCTGTACTTTCATTCTTAGCTCCTTTTGCATTTTTTCCATCAAACGATCTGTTTTGTGATCTGGATTAAGCTTATCATATTGCTCCAGCTTTTCCAGCATATAATAACGGGCATTTTTCTCAGAAAGATCAACCAAATGTTTTTTGTCACCAATCTTTGGAAGTATAAATTCCATCGTTTCTATTTCAGCTTCGGGCATAACATTTACTAGCACCTCGGTTGCGTCACTCTGAAAACGGTTTCGCAATTCGGTGATGGCAATGCCAATCAATACATTGTCAGGCTCGTCTAATTTCTTTTTTAGCTCAACAGTTTGTGCTTGCATAATTGCACCGTTAATCACTTTCATGTAATTTACAAAGGCGTAATTGGGGTCAGAAATTATCGTGATTACATCCACGTTGTTGATGGTGGGGCTAACAATAACAGATTTGCTTTTAAAGCGTTCCAGTATTTCAATTTGCTCTTTTATTACATGTGCTTTTTCAAAAGCATATTCTGCCGAATAGTTTTTCATCAACGCATCCAGGTGGTGGATCACTTGGTTAATATTGCCTTTTAAAATCTGTTTAATATGGTTAATGTTTTCGTCATAAGCAGTTCGGCTTTGCAACGCTTCACACGGTCCAAGGCAGTTGCCTACATGATACTCTAAGCACAATCGAAATTTTTTTTGTTCAATATTTTCTGAAGTGAGATGGAGGTTGCAGTTCCTGAGTTTGTACAACTGGTGAATAAGCTCCAGAAGAATATTGATCATCTTAACAGAAGCATACGGTCCAAAATAAAGTGAGCCATCTTTAATCTGCCGCCTCGTGTAAAATAAACGTGGAAAAGGTTCATTCTTTATACATATCCATGGATAGGTTTTGTCATCCTTCAGGAGTACATTATATCTGGGTTGATGTTTTTTAATCAGGTTGTTTTCAAGCAGAAGTGCATCAAGTTCGGTTTCAGTAAGTATAATTTTTATGTCGGCAATCTGCCTTACCATGATAGCCGTTTTCCCGTTTTCAAAAATTTCTTTGGAAAAATAACTGTAAACCCTTTTTTTAAGGCTCTTGGCTTTACCAACATAAATAATCTTGCCATCGGTATTAAAAAACTGATAAATGCCGGCATGATCGGGCATGGCAGTTAGCAATTGCTGAATATGTTCTGTTCGTTGCGGTGAGGCCATTTTATAAATACAATGATTAATTTGCGTTTTTGTTAAGCATCCTTAATTTATTGTACTTCTGATATGTTTCAAAGGCCGATATACGGCAAATGGTAAAGCCTGCTGCGCCATCTAAAAATCCAAGTTTTATAACATAGTTGCGCAAAAATTTCGCACTTGATTTAAGCCAAATGTGAATGAGGTTTGTTTTTTTATTTTTTCTAAACAGTTCATTAGCGGCAATGGTGGAAAATTTATCTGCCTGGCGATAATGTTCGTCAATGCTGTAATAGGTATAGTGCAAAATATCTCCTTTCAGGTGATCAAGGCTTGCCGTTTCATCTAAAATTATTTTATCATGTGGGTTTTGCCCTCCAAATCTTCCTTTTTCTTTGTTGATGAGCCTCGTTTTTTTATCTGGGTACCAGCCACTGTGATCTATCCACTGCCCGCAATAATTGGAGTGCCTATTCATTTCATAAGCATCGAACGTGAATTTGTTTTTGACTTTTAAAATTGATTCTTTAAGTTTTTCGGACAAGGCTTCATCGGCATCTAAAGAAAGTACGTATTTGTTTGAAGCAAGGTCAATGGCAAAATTCTTTTGTTGAATATGGCCTAAAAATTTTTGCTTAATAAAACGCACGTTAAAACCACTGCAAATTTCCTCTGTTGCATCAGTTGATAGGGAGTCAACCACAATAATCTCGTCCACTATGCCGGTTAACGAAGATAGACACCTGCCGATGTTTTTTTCTTCGTTAAGGGTAATAATAACACACGATATTTTTTCCATTTTCTTCTGGACTGCAAAAATAATGTTAACCTGTGAACCGTGGGGGTAAAGCCTGAAATTATCATTGGCAGCATTATATTTGCATCCTATGCAATGGAATTCGGAAGCAATAGATAAGATCAGCAGGGGCGATGTACGTTGCCTAGCAAGAGCCATCAGCACAGTGGAGAATGAGGAGGAAGGATATTATGACTTGCTCAAGCAAATCAGCGTTAATTACGCCATACCAGTAATTGGTGTAACGGGTCCACCAGGAGCAGGTAAAAGTACTTTGTTAAATGCTCTGCTCTCTCTCCTTCAAGCCGATAAAAAGGTTGCTATTTTAGCTGTTGATCCAACATCGCCCTTTACCCATGGCAGTATTTTGGGTGATCGTTTGCGCATGAGCGATTATTTCCTTCACCCCAATATATTTATAAGATCGCTGGCAACTAGAGGCTCGCTGGGCGGACTTTCATCACGTGTGTTAGAAATAACTGATGTTCTGCGGTCGTCTCATTTTGACTATATTTTTATTGAAACAGTTGGCGTGGGACAAAATGAAATAGAAATTGCATACCTCGCTGACACCACCATGCTGGTGCTTAATCCCGGAGCCGGTGATGATGTGCAGGCGCTAAAATCAGGAATTCTTGAAATTGCAGATGTGTTTGTGATTAATAAGTCCGATAAAGATAATGCGGAGGTGCTTCACAAGCATTTATCGGCTATGTTGCATTTGCGTCCAGCCAGTGCATGGAATCCACCTATTGTTAAAACGGTTGCCACTGAAAACAAGGGGCTTGAAAATCTGTTAGAGGCAATAAGCAGTCATCATGCATTTTCAAGCAATGAAAGAAGGGTTAAACTTCTTTACCATAAGGCTATTCGTTTAATAACGCAACATAAAATGAAAGGGTTTGATGCCCAACACTTAAATCAACAATTAAGTGAGTGGTATGGTAGGGAGGGCTTTAATTTTTACGACTTCCTGGAGAAAAACTATTTTAGATACTAAATATATTTCTTTTTGATTTCACACCGCTGAATTGCTTTTTCGCAAGAAAGCAGGAGGTCGTTGGATAACGTAGCAACAATTCCTTTTTTATAAAAGGAAAGTGCATCATCAAACCTGCTCTGCAACTCATACATGGTGCCGAACAAAAAATAAGTTTTATCCTTTTTTACTCCTTGTATTTCTATTGCTTTATTTAGCATAGCAAGTGCTTCTGTAAAGCGTTCTTGTTGTAAAAGAAGTTCTGTATAGCCTAAGTAAGAGGCGGCATAGTCGGGCGTTAACGCAATGGCTTTTTTAAAATTTTGCTCGGCTGATTTAAAGTCGTTGAAATGAAAGGCATAAATATTGGCAAGTGATAAGAAACCTTTGCCAAAATCAGGATTAACAGCGGTGAGCTCCGTAAGCATGTCCAAAGCATCGGAAACATTTCCATCAGCCATCCTTTGCGAGGCGGCAAAAAGTATTTTCTCAGCGTCTGCTGATGCAGATAAACTCATTTCAATCGGATAATGTTCAAATCGCTTATACGTGGGTTGACATAAACGGTTACATCTATTGTGATGCGTGAACGAAGCAAGATACGGCTATTTTGAAGCGCTTGTCAACCTTTCTTTCAAAATTAAAAATTAATGCAATGATTTATAACGCGTCCAGCACCTTTTCCATTTTAGAACCCCGGCTTCCTTTAATGAGGATAACGCTGTCTTTAAATTTTTGTTCCCTTATAAATGCAGAGGCATCATCAGAGGTTGTAAAACGCAAGGCCGGTTCTTGTAAAATGGTGTGAATAAAATGCTGCCCTACTAAAATCACGCTATCTTTTTTTATGTTCAAAATCTGATCAACAATTCGCTGGTGTTCAGCATTACTTTGTTCGCCCAGCTCCAGCATTTCTCCTAAAACAATTATCTTTTTTCCTTCGTAATTTTCGTCCATGTTTTTAAGTGCAGCCTCCATGCTTGTGGGGTTGGCATTGTAGGCATCTAAAATAATAGTGTTGCTGTTTTTATGAATTATCTGCGAACGCTGGTTGGAAGGGGAATACGCTTCAATTCCTTTACTAATGTTTTCAGTATCTACATTAAAATAAAGTCCAATGGTGATGGCAGCAAGTACATTTTCTAAATTATAATCCCCGGTAATTTGTGTAGAGGTAAGATGCGTTTGGTTTGTGTTTTGCTTTGCCCATTTCACTTTTAGGAAAGGGTAGCCACCGGCATTTTCTCCATGAATTAGGCAATCGTTATCATCACCATAAAAAATTACCCGGTTATACGCTTTACAATGTTCTGTAAGAATAGGGTTGTTTTTATTGCAAAAGATCAATTTGTCCTTGCTTATCAAATGCCTGTACATTTCTGTTTTACCTTTTATCACTCCTTCAAAGCCTCCAAATCCTTCTAGGTGAGCTTTGCCAACGTTGGTAATCATTCCAAAATCAGGAAGGGCAATATTGCAAAGACTATCTATTTCTCCCTGATGGTTGGCTCCCATTTCTATAATGGCAATGTCATGTTGTTCTTTAATTCCAAGCAAAGTAAGTGGAACACCAATGTGATTATTAAGATTGCCTTTTGTAAAATGCACGTTGTAAGTTGTGGAAAGAACAGAAGAAATAAGTTCTTTGGTTGTTGTTTTCCCATTGCTACCGGTAAGTGCCACCACAGGTATTTTTAAATGCTGTCTGTGTAAACGAGCCAAATCCTGCAGCGCAAGTAAAGTGTCGGTTACTTTAAAAATACGCTCATCAATAACGTTTAATTCCTCATCCACCACCACATAGGCGGCACCTTGTTCAAGCGCTTGCAGTGCAAATGTGTTACCGTTAAATGAGGGGCCTTTTAATGCAAAAAATATTACGCCTTTTTCAATGTTACGCGTATCGGTGCTTACACCATTCGATCTTAAAAATGCTTCGTAAATGCGTTCTGTCATGTTTACGAAACTATAGAAAAAAGAAAGTCCGCCAAAGGCGGACTTTACTCAAGTTATTAAAATTTTATTATCCTTTTCTTGATGATTTTTTTTGGCTGAAACCGATGGGGCTTCCAACACGGATCATAGAGCAACGGAAGCCAATCCAGTCTGATGATTGTGCTTGATCCATGTATCTTCTCGCACCGGGTGACATCCAATATGCACGATCTTTCCATGAACCACCTTTAATCACATGTGAGTTGTCATCAATTAAAGAAGTGCCACCAAATTTGTATTCAACATATTCAGGTTCATCACCGTCTTCGTTGTTAATGTAATCAGCTTTGGTATAGTTTCTGCGGCCTTCATTTTCTTTTTCATCTACCTCGCGCCACACCATACGACCCAAGCTGTCTTTTTCAGCACTTTGACCTTCGTCATCTAATAGCGGAGTAACAAATACGTTACCACGATAAGGGTTAAAGTCATCCATATCTTCCAAAGAAAGTGGACGATAAACATCTTTTACCCATTCAGAAACGTTGCCGGCCATATTGTATAAGCCATAGTCATTTGGCACATAGGAAATAACAGGTGCTGGTATGTCAGCATTGTCATTAAGTGCACCTGCAGTACCCATCATATCACCACGGCCACGTTTAAAGTTGGCCAACATTTCTCCTTTGTATTTTTCTTCTGAGTTACGAACCACATGCCCGTTCCATGGATAAATTTTTCTGTCAGTAACACGCTCATACACTGTGTTGCCCACTAAGCCAAGAGCAGCATATTCCCACTGTGCTTCTGTAGGCAATTCGTAACGTGGTAATAAAATACCATCTTCCATTCTTACATTTCTGTCATCACGGTTGGGGT
>JAYTNW010000214.1:0-8607 GCA_043748115.1 Bacteroidota bacterium
CGAATTTTTGGTTGACACAGATGACGACAATTCCAGTCCTTCCATGGACGGAACCATCGCAAGCATTGCTTTTAGTTTTTGCACATCTATTTCTTCCGATGAAATAATGGCGTTCATGGCACCTTTATCACGCACATGGCGCACAATGGCTCTGGTATCTACATCGGACACCACCACCATATTCTGTTCAATAAAATAATCCTGCAGGCTTTGGTTTCCTTGCTTACGCGAAAAATGCTCCGAAAAATTACGACAAACCAACCCCGATATTTTCACTGACTCCGACTCTGACTCCTCTTTTTTAATCCCGTAATTTCCAATGTGAACATTGGTCATTACCATCACTTGCGATTTGTAACTTGGGTCAGTAAATATTTCCTGGTAGCCACTCATGCCTGTGTTAAAACATAATTCACCAGTTGCAGTGCCTATTTTTCCTGCCGATTTTCCATAGAAAACCGTTCCATCCTGTAAAAGCAGAATGGCAGGCGATTTTTGATAATATTTCATTGTGGAAGAGTTGCGCAAAAATACCACTTAAATCTTTATAAAAACACGTGCTAACATGCTGTTGAAAAAAATTATAAGCATTTTACTTTAAGCGTCAAGCATTTTCTTGACAAACCTATGTCGGCCATCTTAAACCAAAACCAAAGCACGCACCTTCTCAATTTTTAAATCAGTTAAATTCTTCCTTTTGACTTTTAAATTTATTCTCTTTCTTTTTTTACAGATGCCCCTCATCTGCAAAGCTGTAAAATTTATTGCCGGCCACAATCAAATGATCCAGCACTTTAATCTCCATTAACAGTCCTGCATCTGCCAATCGTTTTGTGAGTTCAATATCTGCTTGCGATGGCTTTGCGTTAGCGCTCGGGTGATTGTGGCATAAAATAATGCCTGATGCCAGGTGTTCCACAGCCGACTTAAATATCACACGCGCATCTACCACGGTTCCACTAATGCCGCCCTTACTTATGTTCTCCGCTTTAATAATTTGATTGGCACGATCGAGTAACAAAATCCAAAACTCCTCATGTGCCAAATCGGCCAAGCGCCCTTCAAAAAAATTCATCACATCCTTGCTTGAAGTAATCTTACGTTTCTCCATCACCAGCGCTTCAGCCCTTCTGCGCCCGAGCTCAAGTGCAGCCACAATGGTTATGGCCTTCACCGCCCCCATCCCTTTAAATTTCGACAGCTCCTTCACCCCCATCCGCGATAACGCAGTAAGATCATTGCCCGCACTTCCCAATATCCGTTTTGATAAATCAACCGCTGTTTCCTCTCTGCTGCCGCTCCTTATTAAAATGGCCAACAGTTCGCTATCCGATAAAACACTGCGTCCCTTACTTAAAAGTTTTTCACGCGGGCGGTCATCCATCGACCATGATTTAATGTTTGAAAAATTTTGCTCCTTATCCATATTTTAAAAAAAATTGAAAAGCGAAAAGTAGCTAATTAGGATATCAGGCACAAATACAAAATACCCATCCGTTTTTTTGTTGTAAAACAGGCTCCTTCCGCTATTAAAGGCTGTGGCCCCGCTGTCGCCTTATGCGTGGCATGCTTTCGCTCCAGGCAAACGAGGCTCCATCAGGTTTAGTTTGAAACGCTCACAGCTGTTGGCAAAGCGGAAGAAAAAAAACAAACTATTCTCAAGGAAAATATTTGCTGCACTTAACAGGTTATTCGATAAACAAAAAAACAAGTGTGTGTGCAGCCTTGCCTTTGGTTGTTAGTGCAAGCTGTTGTTTTTCAACTAATCATTATTGTAAATCCAGTCCGTCAAACTCTACAACTCTAAAATAATTATGTTTGAATTTATATAAAAATAAAAAGGCTCTTTCGTATGAGGAAAGAGCCATTTATGAAAAGTAAAACCTATGAAACCTATGAAAACAGTTTTACTTAAGTGCGTTTACCATTTTGGTAAGGCTTGACTTAAGGTTGGATGCCTTATTTTTATGAATAATATTTTTCTTGGCCATTTTATCTAGCATAGAAGTAACCTCAGGTAAAAGCTTTGCAGCTTCTGTTTTGTCCTTGGTGTTACGAAGTTCTTTCAACGAGTTTCTCGTTGTTTTACCCTGATAACGGTTAGTTTCACGCTTAGCACCGTTAGAGCGGATCCTTTTTTCTGACGACTTATGATTTGCCATTATAATTTATTTTTTTGCTTAATCACCCATTTTTAAAAGATGCCTTTGCAATTTTCCTGTAGCCCGTACGAGAATCGAACTCGTGTTTCCTCCGTGAAAGGGAGATGTCCTAACCCCTAGACGAACGGGCCAAATATTTTTGAGGGTGCAAATGTATAAAAATATTTGTAATGAAAAAATGTTGCCGCTAATTTTTTTTAGCCCTGTTCTCCGTCCGCAGCTATTCCAAAACCCTCCTCCTGCGCTCTAAACTTAAATCCCAATTGCTTGCTACTTGTAATGGAACGGCTAAAATTATTTCTCGACAGCTCCTGGTAAGTAATGGCCTGAACTTGATCGTAGGGCTGCGCAACGAGGTCGTGTTCCAAGCAAAAAAGCACAAGCCTGCTCACTATATCTTAATTTTTGCATCATCGAGTACATCATTGGCCAAATCATTATAGTTAATACCCATTGGCTTTCGGGTCTCAACAATAAAATGGTGGTCAACATTTACAAAAATACGCGCTATCAAAATCCCGAGGTCATTCTCTCTTTTGTTAACCAAGGTATCCGTTAAAAAGTTATATACGTTTATCACCGCACAGTGCGCCCTGTTTATGTCGTCCTTCAAGTATGAAAACCTGTATGCGGGGTTGGCTTCATTTATGCGAAAAAGGTTAGGGTGCAGGTGAAACCACACCGTGTCTTCGCCAATCTGTATTTCTGCCTGGTTGTCATCCGCTTCAAAATAGGTGGATTTATACTTCTTATCCTTCGTTTGCAAAACTTCTGTAATATGCTCTGCCAGTTTTCTCAAGCATTGCTTAAGGGATGTAAAGTGATGACTTGTATGCTCCGTTATTTGGCAGTTCATGGAAAACTTTACGTTTGCCAGCTCTGTAATTTTTTGCTCAATGCTTTGTTCTTGTCCCATGGCACCATCGTTAAATCATAGGCTTTAATAAGCCCTGGCAAACAAAACACGCTGCAAACTAGGTTGCCCTGTTAAAATACATTTACCTTGCTCCTGTTTGTTATTTAGTGGAATGCACCTTATGGTAGCCTTGGTAAGTTCCTTTATCTTTTCTTCCGTTTCCGGTGTGCCATCCCAGTGCGCATACACAAAGCCGCCTTTTTTATCGAGTATTTCCGTTAACTCCTCCATGCTATCAGCCTTGTGGGTTGCTTGATCACGAAAATCAAGGGCCTTTTTGTAAATATTTTCTTGTATTTGTTCCAGAAGGTGTTCTATCTTCAAGTCAATATCCGTGAGCTGCATGCTACTTTTTTCTTTGGTATCGCGCCTGGCCACTTCCACCGTTTTATTTTCCATATCACGTGGACCAATGGCCATTCTGATTGGAACACCTTTCATTTCGTACTCGGCAAACTTCCATCCCGGCTTGGCTTTGTCATCATCATCATACTTAACACTTATGTTTTTTGCCTTCAGCAAACTCATTATTTCACGGGCATACTTGCTGATGGCCTCCAGCTGTTCTTCGTTTTTATAAATTGGCACTATCACCACTTGAATGGGAGCTAATTTAGGAGGCAGCACCAACCCTTCATCATCACTATGCGCCATCACCAATGCCCCCATTAACCGGGTGGATACGCCCCATGAGGTGGCCCACACAAATTCCTGCACGCCTTGTTTCGATGTATATTTTACATCAAACGCCTTGGCGAAATTTTGCCCAAGAAAATGCGATGTTCCAGCCTGCAAAGCCTTGCCATCTTGCATCAACGCTTCAATGCAGTAAGTATCCAATGCACCTGCAAAACGCTCATTGGCCGTCTTAACACCTTTTATCACAGGTATGCCCAGCCACTGCTCTGCAAACTCAGCATACACTTCCAGCATTTTTCTGGTTTCTTCTTGGGCTTCTTCTGCAGTGGCATGCGCTGTATGGCCCTCCTGCCACAAAAACTCTGACGTACGCAAAAACAATCGTGTTCGCATCTCCCACCTTACCACATTCGCCCATTGGTTAATGAGTATTGGAAGATCACGATAGGATTGTATCCAATTACGGTAGGTGTTCCATATGATGGTTTCTGATGTAGGCCTTACAATCAGTTCTTCTTCTAATTTTGCTTCAGGGTCAACCACAATACCTTTCCCATCTTCGTCTTGCTTAAGCCTATAATGTGTTACCACAGCACACTCTTTTGCAAATCCATCCACATGGTTTGCCTCTTTACTGAAAAAGGATTTAGGTATGAACAACGGGAAATAGGCATTCACATGTCCCGTTTCCTTAAACATTTTATCAAGTTGTTGTTGAATTTTTTCCCAGATGGAATAGCCATAGGGTTTTATCACCATACATCCGCGCACTGATGATGTTTCGGCAAGGCCCGCTTTTATAACAAGCTGGTTATACCATTCTGAATAATTCTCGTCCCTCGAAGGAAAATCTTTAGACATAATTTTTTATTGGGGTGAAGTTGTTGTGAATAAAACAACGATTAAAAAGTATTGGCAGCAAAGTTGTAAAACAAACCTTACATTTACAATTGTGTTAAACCATTATCCGTTATTATTGTCAAACATTCAAACAAAAAGCAAGATGAAATCACTGAGCATAATTGCAACATCAATGTTAGCCTTGTTCTTGGGCGCATGCTCGTCCACTCAACAAGCTTCAAACAAAGCGTATAGTGACGATGTGTATTATTCGTCTAAAGCGGCTTCGGCTCAAACCTCCGGTGGCAATCAGCAAGCATCGTCAGCACCTGCCGGAAATTATTCAGCACCAGCTGCCTCATCTTCTGATGCACAGACTGTAAGTGAGCAAAACCGTGAAGAGTACAGCAGTACTTCATCTTCACAAACAACAGGGCAAGATGGCAACACTTACGTCACCAATAATTATTATGAAGATGATGATTATTATGACTATGCCTATACTGCGCGTATTCGCAGGTTTCACAACCCAATGTCGGGTTATGGATATTATGACTCTTACTACACCAACTCGTATTGGTACGATTACAACCCACACAACTGGGGTGTGAGTATTTATTGCGGGTACAACTGGTGGGCTCCTTCAGCATGGTATGCTCCCTCCTATACTTCGTTCTCTTGGGGATACAGTCCTTACAACTACTGGTACAGTGCTCCTTTCTATAGTTATGGCTACAATCCTTATTCTCCTTATTACGGCAACAACTATGGATGGGGCGGTTATAACAACGGCTATTACAACGGTTACAACAATGGATATTGGAATGGGTATTATGACGGGCTTTACAGCAATCCTTATTATTTTAACAGCTACGATAATTACAGTTACAATGACCTGTATTATGGGCCAAGACGCACATCAGGAGGATCTGTTGCTGCTAACGGAAACCGCACACGAAGTGTTGCACAATCTTACAACCGTGCACTATCCAACGATGTAAAAAATTCACTTCCTGTAAGTAGCACATTTGCTTCTAACATGGCGAATGATCCCCGTGATGGAAAACCTAAAGGTTCTTCTGATGTAAATCCTCGCGGAACAATAGGAGAAATTTCTGACCCTAAACCAGTCAGCAATCCAAGAGGAACTACTGTGGGTAATAATGGTGTGGCTCCTGTAAAAGGAACAACCAGGCCTTCAGATGAATATTCAACACCTCGTGGCAATGGTAAAGGCACAGACGCTCCTGTTAAAAACACCACCCCTGCTGACGAATATTCAAATCCACGCAGCAATGATGGCAAAGGCAATGGCGAAACTCCCATACGCAATACCACACGACCAGTAGATGAATATTCAACCCCACGAAATACTGGCGTAAGAGGTACGGATGAAATGCCACGCAATACGCGCCCATTAAATGAATCAACTCCACGTAATAACGATGTGGCCCCTGGCAACAACGTGCCTAACGAGGTTACCCCACGCACCAGAGGAAATAACAACCCTCGGAGCACTAACGAAGTAACTCCACGCAATCCGGTGAGAACTGAAAGCCAGCCTACACCACGAACACGTTCCGAGGCTCCACGTAAGGAAAGCACAACGCCAGCACCGCGTCAAGAAAGACAAGTAAGCGCACCAGAAGCACCACGTAATACGGCTCCTGCTAACAACAATCAAAACAACAATTCTTCACGTCCACGCAGATAAAATTTATTGCACATAAAAACAGAACAGATATGAATACCATAAATAAGAGCATGCTTATGGCATGCTTTTTTTTGACCTCTTTGGCTGCACATGCGCAGGATCAGTCTGACGCATTACGATACAGCCAGCACAGTTTTGGAACCACCGCACGCTCATTGGGAATGGGTGGCGCATTTGGGGCATTAGGTGCCGATTTTTCCAGCCTGGCCATTAACCCTGCCGGTATTGCCGTTTACAGGCGAAGCGAGTTTACCATTTCTCCGGTACTTGAAATGGGAAACAACGATGTGTCTTACTTAGGCACTTCATCAACAGACAGCAAAGGAAACTTCGGACTTGGCAACCTGGGATTGGTACTTGCGTTTCCAAAAGAGAAAAAACAATCTGGCTGGAAAGGCGTGTCGTTTGGCTTTGGCTACAACAGAATAAACACCTTCTCAAAACGGGTGACCTTTGAAGGAGTGAACATGAACAACTCCATTAACAATTATTTTGCTGAGCTAGCAAATGGTGTGGACAATTACACACTTTTTAATGACGACTATTATCAGTTTGATGCAGGCCTTGCGTACAAAACCTACCTTATTAATCCTACTCCTGAAGATAGCAATTATTATAATCCCATTTCGCAGGGGGGTGTAGTAAAGCAAAAAGGAATATTGTCGTCCAAAGGCTCACACGGAGAAATTGACATTTCCTTAGGTGCTAACTATGACGATAAAATTTTCTTAGGTGCAACTATTGGCATCCCGTACTTCCGCTACACCCAAACATCCACACTTGAGGAATATGATGTTGATGGCACCATCAATGACACAACCTACCTTAAAGATTTTAAAAATTCTGCCTTTACTCAAAAACTCTCCACG
This sequence comes from Bacteroidota bacterium, assembly GCA_043748115.1. Lineage (GTDB taxonomy): Bacteria > Bacteroidota > Bacteroidia > AKYH767-A > OLB10 > OLB10. The sequence goes on from JAYTNW010000214.1 coordinate 7,141, forward strand.
CAAGGCAATGGGGTGAACTTAAAATTAGGTATTATCTATAAACCTTCAGACATGTTTAGGCTAGGGCTTGCCGTTCACACACCCACTTATTATGAATTAAATGATCAATACTCGTCATCCTTGTCAGTGGATTATGTGGGTGAAAGATTCAATGAAGAATCTCCTTCAGGAAACTTCTCCTACAACTTAATGACTCCGTTTAAGGCCGTGGCCAGTGCAGCAGTATTGTTCCAAGGACAAGGGCTTATTAGCATTGATTACGAATACCTCAACTATAAAATGTCACGGTTAGGCTCCAATGAATTCGAAAACTATTTTACGGACGTTAACCGTACAATAAAGAACGACTATTCTTATGGTCATAACCTGAATATGGGAGTGGAATACCGATACAAAATTTTCGCTTTCCGTGCTGGTGCAGCACTTCAATCAAGCCCCTATGATGGCAAGTTCGATTTTAGTGATGGCAACCTCAGCTCCATTAGTTATACAGGGGGCTTTGGCTTTAAAGGCGATAATTTCTTCCTAGATTTAGGATATGGATATACCCAATTCAACAGCTATTATTCGCCTTACAAATTGGTAAGCGGAGAAAACCCATTGGCTATAGTAAAAAATACACAAAACAGGTTTATGATGACCTTAGGATTTAAGTTCTAAATAGACGTAAACTTAGTAAAAGCCTCTGCTAAAAAAGCAGGGGCTTTTTTAATTTTTATTAATTCCTTCAACCACGGCCTTGGTGATGTCGAGCGAATCGTTGGCAAGTAATATGCCGCTACCCTTTTGATAACCCAAAATGAATTGAAAATTTTTGTCCTTGTTCATTATCCTGAGGTAACTTACTAAATGATGGTGAAGGCTATCCTGTAATTGTTCCTCTTCTTTAGAAAGATCGTCAATAATAGTTTGCCTAAATTCCACCAATTGCTGTTGTTTGCGACCGAGGCGTTCTTCTTCTCTGGCGCGTTGCTCTTCGGTCATGCTGCCCCCAATTTTTTGGTAATTTGTAATCTCACCTTCCAACTCACGACCTCTATATTTAAGCATGGCGTCAATGCTATCCTGTTTATGGGTCAAACGATCCTTCATGGCATTGTAGTAATTATAGTTTGTCAAAAGAGAGTCGGTATTGACAAAAACAATAGGATTTACTGCGCTAGAAGTAACTATTGCTGGTGACCCGGCAGAGCAATTTTTTTCGCATTTTGTCTGGCGGTAAAAAAGATAACCTACCGCAGCAGTAAGTAAGATATTGTAAATCAGAAGCCCGTTTTTCATTTATTAAATTATTTAGGGCGGCAAAGCTAAAAAAATCCCTCTTTAAGGCCATTTAGGGGTCAAAACCATCTTTTTTTATAATCTATTGAAAAATAATTTTTTATATCAGTTATAAAGTTATCTTTGCCTCCAACATTAAAAGAAAAAGTTAAGATGAACATTTTTGTAGGAAGTCTTCCATTCAGT
>JAYTNW010000215.1:0-2040 GCA_043748115.1 Bacteroidota bacterium
GTGATGAATAAGATTGCCGATAAAACAGGAAGTGATTTAAAAAGTACCTACAAGGTGACGGATGAAATGAGTGAGAAAATTTACATCATCCCACCGCAACGCACTCGTTACCTCAGCGAAATTGCAGAAAATAACAGAAGCTATGATAAATGGATAGAAGAGCAAAGTGATTTAGCGCAAAAGCTTTATTCACTACATGAAACGCTCGAACATCTCAAATCTGAAAAAGTAAACAATGATTTAGTATCGTTACTCAACACACAATACTCAAACCTTGAGCGCAGCTTCGATGGCAACAACAAAAAAATGCTGGAAGATTTTCCCGCAAAAGTTGAATTGTATAAGCAGGATTTTTACGAGTTTAAAGTGCGTGAAAAAATTCTAAAGCTTAAAACATTTGAAGAGTCTTTATCAAGAAATAAAATACCCAAGGTTGCATTCCCAAAATACAAAGCATGGGGTGATTTACTTAAATGGATTTTGCAAGAAAATGTTCCCGGTGAGTTCCCGTTTACTGCCGGTGTGTTTCGGTTTAAACGCGAAGGAGAAGATCCAACACGCATGTTTGCCGGTGAAGGTTGTCCTGAGCGTACCAACAAACGTTTTCATTATGTATCGTTAGGCATGCCAGCAAAGCGATTATCCACAGCGTTTGATAGCGTAACCTTATATGGAAATGATCCTGACTATCGGCCAGATATTTATGGAAAAATTGGAAACAGCGGTGTAAGCGTTTGCTGTTTAGATGATGCTAAGAAATTGTACAGTGGTTTTAATTTATGCGACCCCGCAACGTCAGTGTCTATGACCATTAATGGGCCTGCTTCTATTATTTGTGCATACTTTATGAATGCAGCCATTGACCAGCAATGCGAAATTTACATAAAGCAAAATGGCCTTGAGATAGAAGTAGAGAAAAAAATAAAAGCACTTTATAAAGGGCAAGAGCAACCCAAATATAATTACCCAATTCCAGAAGGCAACAACAGCCTTGGCTTAATGCTATTAGGGGTAACTGGCGATCAAGTGCTGCCTGCAGATGTGTATGCTGACATTAAAGCAAAAACAGTAGCGCAAGTGCGAGGCACAGTACAAGCCGATATTTTAAAAGAAGATCAGGCACAGAACACTTGCATTTTTTCCACAGAGTTTTCACTGCGCCTAATGGGCGACATGCAACAATATTTTATTGACAAAAAAATTCGCAATTTCTATTCCGTTTCAATCAGCGGTTATCACATTGCAGAGGCAGGTGCAAATCCAATTTCGCAGCTAGCGTTTACACTGGCAAATGGTTTTACCTATGTTGAATACTATGTAAGTCGGGGCATGAATGTAAACGACTTCGCTCCTAACCTTTCGTTCTTCTTCAGCAATGGTATTGATCCTGAATATTCTGTTATCGGCCGCGTGGCAAGACGCATTTGGGCCAAGGCTATGAAAATAAAATACAAAGCCAATGAGCGTTCACAAATGTTGAAGTATCATATTCAAACTTCCGGTCGTTCATTACATGCCCAGGAAATTGACTTTAATGATATCCGCACCACATTGCAAGCATTATATGCGATTTATGACAACTGCAATTCGCTTCACACCAATGCTTATGATGAGGCTATTACTACCCCAACAGAAGAAAGCGTCCGTAGAGCAATGGCAATTCAACTTATCATTAACCGTGAATTAGGTTTGGCGAAGAATGAAAATCCACTGCAAGGGTCATTCATCATTGAAGAGTTAACAGATCTTGTAGAAGAAGCCGTGCTTACAGAGTTTGATCGTATTACAGAACGTGGTGGTGTTTTAGGTGCCATGGAAACCATGTATCAACGTGGAAAAATACAGGAAGAAAGTTTGTATTACGAAACGTTAAAGCATACAGGTGAATATCCAATCATAGGTGTAAACACGTTCTTATCAAGCAAAGGCTCGCCTACAATTTTGCCTAAAGAAGTTATCCGCGCAACGGAAGAAGAAAAAGAACAACAGATACAAACACTTAAAAACCTGCACCAACACTACTCAGGCAAAAAACAAAAC
>JAYTNW010000216.1:0-2850 GCA_043748115.1 Bacteroidota bacterium
GCCAATCCATTCTCATATTTTTCCATTTGAACCACACCTCCGCTGCATTGCGAAACATTTACCACCACAATGCCTTTTGCAACTGCCTGCTTCAAAAGCTGAATTAGTTTTTTATCCTTAGGCGCATTTCCTGATCCGTAGGTTTCCACAATAAGGCCTTTGATTCCTTTGCTATGAACAACAGCGCTTATCAACTCAATGCGGATGCCGGGAAAAAGTTTTAAAATAAATACATCTTCGCAAAATCGCGAATTTATTTTTAACTCTCTATTGTTAACCTCTTTTATGTTTTCGTGGCGATAAATTATATCTGTTCCTATTTCCACCAAGGCCGGATAGTTGATGGATTGAAATGCATCAAACCTTGAGGACGTATATTTTTCTGCCCTGTTGCCACGGAACAATTGATTGTTAAAACAGATGCAAACCTCAGGGATGACTACGTTTCCTGTCACAATTTCGATGGTGGTTATGAGATTAGTTTTAGCATCAGTGCGTATTTCTCCAATGGGAAGTTGTGATCCTGTAAGCAACACCGGCTTGTTGAGGTTTTCCAACATAAAGCTTAGTGCAGAGGCCGTATATGCCATGGTATCGGTTCCATGTAAAATAACGAAGCCATCGTACGCCTTATAATTCTTTTCGATAAGCGAGGCCAGTTTTATCCATAGCGCAGGTTTCATATCCGAACTGTCAATGAGTGGAAAGAAGCTATGAAAATCTATGTGGCATGGAAGTTTTTTTATTTCGGGTAAAATTGCTGTTAGTTTCCCAAAATTAAATGGTTTTAACGATCCGGTTTTTGCATCATGTATCATCCCAATGGTTCCACCGGTATAAATGATGAGTATATTTTTTTTATCAGCTTTAACCATTATTTGTTAAAAATAAGTTTTGAATTAGCAGTAGTTATTAAGGCAACTTCAGTAGAAGAAATGTTTTTTGTTTCCGCAATTTTGTCTGCAATGAGTGTAAGATAGGCCGGCAAGTTTCTTTTTCCTCGATGTGGTGTGGGTGGTAGATAAGGAGCATCTGTTTCTAAAACGATACAACTAAGATCCACATTTTTAAGAACAGCATCGAGTCCGGAATTTTTATAGGTAATGACCCCTCCTATTCCCAAATAAAATCCTTTCTCTGTTATTTTTTGAGCCTGAGGCAAGGTTCCGCTAAAACAGTGAAACACCCCTCTTACCTTAAGGTTGCTGTTTCGATCTAGCAATTCAATAACCTCTTCGGTAGCATTTCTGGAATGTATGCTTACAGGAAGATCCAATTCAGAAGCCCATGTGATTTGCCTGATGAATGCTTCCTCCTGTTGTTTCAGAAATGTTTTATCCCAATATAAATCCATCCCTATTTCACCCACACCAAAATACTTATGGCGGCTTAACTCACTTTCAACCTTCGCCAATTCGCTTTTGTATTTTTCTTTAACATAACAAGGGTGTAATCCCATCATAGGAAAACAATTTTCAGGAAATTGCTGTTGCAAATCCAACATTACACCCAATGACGAAGAATCAATGTTGGGGAGAAAAAATCGGGTTACCTGGTGTTCCACAGCTTCGCTAAGCAGTTGTTTGCGATCCGTGTCAAACTCTTCTGCATAAAGATGGATGTGCGTATCCGTTAAAATCATGATGCAAAGGTAAAAGGTAAATAGTATATTAGCACACTGATTATTAAGTGACACAACCACCTTACTTTTTTCAAACAACTTATCTCCTTTAGTTCATGTTAAAAATACTGGTTATCCGGTTTAGCTCCATTGGTGACATTGTTTTAACCACACCTGTGTTGCGCTGTATAAAAAAGCAACTTAAGGATGTGGAATTGCACTTTCTCACCAAAAGAGATTTTAGCGATATCATGAACAACAACCCTTACATTGATAATTTTTTTTACCTGCAAGAAAACTTGAATGAAATTATCCAGCAGTTAAAAAACACGCGATACGATTATGTTATAGATCTGCATCGCAACCTTCGCAGTTGGAAAGTAAAGAGAAGCCTAAACGCTAACTTTTATTCTTTTAAAAAACTTAACTGGGAAAAATGGCTCTATGTAAATTTTAAAGTAAACAAACTTCCGCCTGTACACATTGTTGACCGCTATTTTGAGGCCATAAAACCCCTTGGTGTGATTAATGACGAAGCGGGATTAGATTATTTTATAAACCCATTGGATGAAATAGAAATTGATAAATTTTTACCTGAGGGATTTCACAAGGGCTATACCGCTTTTGTGATTGGCGCCAAACATGCTACCAAATGTCTTCCTATCGAAAAGATTGAACAGGTGTGTTCAAAAATCAATAGCCCTATTGTTTTTTTGGGTGGCTTTGAAGACAAATCAAAAGGGAATGAAATTGCAAAAAAGTTTCCCGGAAAAATCTTTAATGCATGCGGCAAAACAAATGTTGGACAGTCAGCCTCCTTGTTAAAACAATCTGATGTTGTAATAACGCACGATACCGGCCTTATGCACATTGCTGCAGCCTTCAGAAAAAAGATTATTTCCGTATGGGGCAACACAGTACCAGAATTTGGAATGTATCCTTATCTTCCCGTTGGTAGCACCCCTTTTAGCATAGTGGAGGTAAAAAATTTGAAGTGCAGACCTTGTTCAAAGATTGGCTATAAGCAATGTCCAAAAAAGCACTTTAAATGCATGAATGATATTGACACCGATGAGGTAGCCCGTTTGAGCGCAGCTTTTACATCTTAAATAATGCTTTTAATTCTGTAGCCTCGTCAGGTTTCATTTTTCCGGCCAATATCAATGACAATTGTTTTCTTCTCAGTGCAGCATTAAACCTGCTTTTCTCTTCGTCAGTTTCAGGCACCA
>JAYTNW010000217.1:0-3230 GCA_043748115.1 Bacteroidota bacterium
GAAGAAGTTTTGGAGTTGTTTAAGCTACCCCGAAATTTGGGCGAACTTTTAGGAAAAGAGGTTATTGTGAACAACGGGCGATTCGGCCCCTATATTAAATACGGAGATGAATACATTTCTCTGCCAAAGGAAGAAGATCCTATTACCATTGAGCCGCAGTCAGTAATTGATATTATACAATCACCACGTTTGCCTCGTAATTTAGGTGATTATAAGGGCAACGACATCATCATCAGTAAAGGGCGTTTTGGACCTTACATTAAGTATGGCGCTGAGTTTATTTCACTTCCCAAAGGCGAAGACCCAATGGAAATTGATTATCAAACCGTGGCAACACTTCTGGAAAAACCACGCTTGCCTAGAAATGTAGGACAGCATGAAGGACAGGATGTGATCATTGCAAAAGGACGCTTTGGGCCATTTATAAAATATGGCGAAACCTTTGTCGCACTAAAACGAACAGACGATCCTTTTGAAATTACCTTGGAGCGTTTAGTTGAACTTATAAAGGATAAGCAAAGCGGTGCAAGACCTTCAAAAGCAGGTGCTAAAACTGCCACCAAAAAGGCCCCTGCAAAAAAGGCAGCTGCAAAAAAATCTTCGGCCGCTAACCCGGTAAAAAAGGCCCCCGCCAAAAAAACGGCTGCTAAAAAAACAGCTAAAACAAAAGCAAAGAAGTAAGCATGCATTTTCCTGATTTCTTTCATCCGCTGTCAGCAGATATCTCTGCTGTATTTGAAAATGCTCCTGCAGATTCGCTCTGGAATAACACAGAAAAATATACTAAAGAAAACGCTTTTCCTTTTTTAAACAGCGCTCAAATTGCTGTTATTGGAGTGGACGAAAGCAGGGGTGCTACCATTGATTATGATTGCAAACATGCGGCCGATTACATCCGCACTCAACTTTATCAGTTGAAAATGCACGGCAGCAAAACCTCTATTGTTGACCTTGGTAATCTTAAACTTGGAGTAACTGTAAATGATACCTACGCGGCAGTGGGTGAAATTGTAGCTTACCTGGCTAGGTTAAAAATCATTCCAGTAATTATTGGCAGCAGCCAGGATCTTACGTATGGCCATTACAAGGGCTATAAAATATTGGATCAGATCATTAATATTGTAGGAGTAGATGCTCGGTTTGATCTCGGCTTACCCTCTGAACCATTAACCTCCAACACATGGTTGGGCAACATTGTGCTTGACCAACCAAACTACCTCTTCAATTACAGCCATATTGGGCACCAAACCTATTTTGTGGGACAGTACGCTGTAAACATGATGGACAATTTGTTTTTTGATACCTATCGCCTAGGGCAGGTAAGAGAGGATATGAAGGAGTTGGAGCCCATTGTAAGGAATGCAGATGTGCTAACGATAGACATGTCTTCCATCAGATCAGCAGATGCGCCCGGTACAGTGTTCCCTTCGCCAAATGGGTTAGATGGAGAAAATATTTGCCAGTTGATGTATTATGCAGGCATGAGCGATAAACTGGAAGGAGTGGGGTTGTACGAGTATCACCCATCGTCAGACAGGCAACATCAAACAGCGTTGTTAATGGCTCAAATGATCTGGTATTTTATTGATGGATTTAACAATCGTAAAAAAGATGTTCCGGACAGCAGTAGCTCGCAGTTTACTGTTTACAGAGTAACGGTAAGTGACAGCAGGCAGGATATTAGTTTCATGAAAAGCAACATAAGCGGCAGATGGTGGATGGAGTTACCGCTTAAAAGTGGAGGCAAAAGAAAACTGGACCGCCACCAGCTCATTCCATGCAGTTATGCCGATTACCAAACGGCCTGTAACAACGAAATTCCCGAAAGATGGTGGCAAGCTTTGAAAAAGTTGTCTTAATTGTGCCCAAAACCAACGCATTTATTTATATTATAAAAGTCGTTTTGTAAGTAATTTGTTTTTTTGCTTACTTTACGGCCTCGAAAAAACTGACTAATTAAAAAAGCAACCTGAATAAGTATATGAAGAAAGTCCTTACGGCCGCATTATTAATCACATCAAGCATAGCACTCGCACAGCAAGATCCTCAATTCTCGCAAAATATGTTTAACCGTTTATATCCCAATGCTGGTTATGCAGGCACAAATGATGCCATTTGTGGGTCACTGCTTTATCGTGACCAATGGGATAAGTTTGGCGGAGGTCCCGTATCCGTAGCTTTTGGCGTGGATGGCCCAGTTAAATTATTGCACGGTGGTTTAGGTTTAAGTGTGTTGTCTGACAATTTAGGCAATGAAAAAAATCTTAACCTTAAATTAGCTTACTCCTTCCATTTGGATTTGGGTTCAGGCAAATTAGGTATTGGTATTGACGGAGGTTTGTTGCAAAAAGGATTTGGCAACGATTTTAGACCAGTTGATCAAAATGATCCTAACATTCCTACTGATGAAACTGAGACTAAATTTGATTTGGGAGCAGGTGTTTTCTATAACTCAGAAAATTTTTATTTAGGAGCCTCGGCAACCCACTTAACAGGAGGAGAATTTGAGTTTTCTAAAACCAAATATGAGGTAGTGCCTAACTATTACTTTAACGGAGGTATTAATTTTGAATTATCACCTTCATTAAAACTTACTCCTTCATTCTTCTTAAAATCAGATGCTAAAGAAATGCAGTTGGACATTAACGCCAACCTGCACATTAAAGATAAATTTTGGATAGGCGCTTCTTATCGTTTAGAAGATGCAGTTGTTGTGATGGCTGGATTTACATTGTTTGAGAAATTACGACTGGGTTATGCTTATGACATCGGCATGTCTAAGTTAAAAGATTACCACAGCGGAACACATGAAGTGATGGTAGGCTATTGCTATAAAATCAAGCCTAAGGCTCTTCCGGTTTTACGAAATGTAAGATTCTTATAAAAAAGAAAAATTATTATTTACCGGTAACTTAATTTTGAATGGCGGAGTATAACAGTAACTAATGAGTAGGTTACATATACTATAAATAAAACAACAACGTTTTTTACCAATCATATTATACTACAAAGTACCTAATAGGCACAACAATGAGAAAATTAATCATTCCCTTCATGGCAATACTGATATTAAGTAGTTGCGGTGGAGGAAACCGTGGTCAGTTAACAGGTGCTCTCAATAGAGAGAGGTGGTATCAGGCAGATCCATACGGAATGGTGTACATACCCTCCGGTGCTTTCAACATGGGACCTAGCGATCAGGATGTGCCTTATGCCATGAATGCGCAAAG
>JAYTNW010000218.1:0-6370 GCA_043748115.1 Bacteroidota bacterium
CTTGATGGCTGTGAAATTTATACATCGTGCGAACCGTGCCCTATGTGTTTAGGGGCCATTTACTGGGCGCGGCCTGATGTAGTTTTTTTTGCCAACACAAGGCAGGATGCAGCACAAATTGGCTTTGATGATGAGTTTATTTACACCGAAATAAATAGGTCACCCACTGACCGTAAGATCAAAATGGTGCATCTACCTATGAAACAGGCAATAGATGTTTTTAAAAAGTGGGGTAGTAAAGAGGATAAAATCGAATATTGATTTTGATTTCTCGGGGTTTTTTAGTAAAATTTGTAAAAATCAATTACTATGAAGAAACTCTACATTATCCTTCTCTTATCGTTTGTATCGAATTTTGTCTCCGGGCAAAATTATTATCCACTCCTTGATTCGGCAGTTAACCGGTGGACTTACACCGGAATTTATTTGCCAGTGCGAGCGGCTGCTAACGGTTTATGCACTTATGGACAATTGCCCTTTACCAGCGCCATTCAGGAAACTGTTGCAGACACGATGATCAACAACATTGTTTATAAAGTAGTGGACATACGTGATTTTGGCAGTTCCATTTCTTGTAGGTATGGATACCTTAGAGAAGACACCGCATCACGAAAGGTTTATTTTGTGGATAACGTGTTTTCACCAGAAGTGTTGATCTATGATTTTTCACTTGTGCAAGGGGATACCCTTTCTCTAAATTTTCAAACAAACGGTGGATACTATGCCAACGGGGTTTACACGGTAGATAGCGTAGTTGCTAAACCCGTTTATGCAGGTATTCGAAAACATTTTTATTTAAGTCATCCATCATTATCTTCTCATCAGCTGGAGTGGGTTGAAGGCGTTGGTCATCGAGCTGACCTCGTTTACTTGTACTCCTCCAACAGCCTTAGCTTCGGATTTTACATGCAGTGTGGCGGGTTTCCCTATGATTTTACACAACTCCTGACCTGTTTTAATCATGCCCAAAAAATTTACATGGACAGTTGTGCGTATCAAACAGCCCTCACCAATGGATGCCTTTTAGTTGTTGACAGTTGTAATTACTGGAACATTTGCACCGGTATAGAAGAGGCTAATGGACTCATTCACTCTTTAATGGCATATCCAAATCCTGCCACAGTAAATGCAACTTTAACCATTAATGCTACCGTAAAAACGTCAGCCTCGGTTTCTGTTTTATCCCTCGATGGCAAGCAGGTGCTTCCTTCAGTAAAAACAACCTTTATTCCGGGATTAAACCAATTAGATCTTTCACTAAAGGGCTTGAGTTCGGGAACCTATTTAATCCGCTGTGAAACCGACAATGAGGTGAGGTATAAAATGCTGAGCATTAATTCCAATTAAAACTAAGTTAATCTGACTGATGCATACTAAAAAGGTGATTTTGTTGTTTATTTTTGCAGACAATGAAATCACCTTTTAAAAAACTAACACAATTAGTTTTAACTTCATTTATCGGCCCGTTTATTCTAACTTTTTTCATCGCGCTGTTTGTGCTGCTCATGCAGTTTTTATGGAAGTACATTGATGACCTGGTGGGGAAGGGTTTGGATTGGATAACCATTTCGCAGTTGATGGGTTACACATCCACCACACTTGTTCCGTTGGCGCTGCCATTAGCCATTTTACTTTCATCCATCATGACGTTTGGTAATATGGCTGAGCATTACGAAATTGTTGCAGCTAAATCTGCCGGCATTTCGCTTCAGCGACTTATGCGTCCGTTGGTACTGGTGGCGCTTATAATTTCTGTCGGGGCTTTCTTTTTTTCTAATTACGTTCTTCCTTTCAGCAATTTAAAAATGGGCTCATTGCTTTATGATGTGAGACAACAAAAACCTGCATTGTTTATTAAGGAAGGGGTTTTTTACAATGGTATTGATGGCTACAGCATGAAAATAGGGAAGAAGGAGGCCGATGGCAAATCTATCCGCAACATCATGATTTATGACCATACAGCCAACAATGGCAACCGCAAAGTTGTTGTAGCCGATAGCGGAAGTATGGTCATGACTGATGATAAAAGATTTCTAATCCTTACACTTGCTCACGGCAATTCGTATGAGGAGCAGATAAACAGAAAAAAAAGCTATGACACAAATCCTTTATTGCGTTATAAATTCGATAAAGAGATCATACGCATGGACCTTACCTCTTTTGAGTTGAATAGAACCAACGAGGATCTTTTCAAAGACAATCATCAAATGATGAATATTTACCGGTTGCAATCCATGCTTGATACTTTCCAATTACAATATGATAAACGTGAATTGCGGTTTGCTCGAGACATGAAACCCTACTACAGCTTTTTGCGCGATACTTCCATTCTTGCAAAAGCCGTTGTTGCAACACCGGTTAATCCAATTTTGGGAGATAAAAACGAAAAATCAAAAACATTTGATGGCGCAATTGCCCAAGCTCGTGTACTTAAATCATATGTAGAATCCGCTTCAGATGATCTGGACTCGAAAACCAGGAGCATGACCCGTTACAGCATTGAATGGCATAGAAAATTCACCTTGTCAATTGCCTGTTTGTTATTATTTCTTATTGGCGCACCCTTAGGAGCCATCATCCGCAAAGGAGGATTGGGTTTGCCTATTGTTATTTCAATTGCATTTTTTCTAAGTTATCATATCGTTTCCATCACTGGTGAGAAGTTTGCTAAAGAAGGTGTTATTACAGTGGTGAGGGGTATGTGGCAATCGTCAATTATACTGCTTCCCATTGGTATTTTCATGGTTTATAAAGCAACACATGACTCTGCATTATTTGATGCCGATGTGTATGTCAATTTTTTCAAGAGGCTGTTTAAACGAAAAAGTAACTCAATTAAAACATAACGCAATCTTTTTCGGTTGAAAATATTACAACTCTGTTTACGTGTACCACTGCCTCCCCATGACGGAGCCACAATCGCCATTTATAACCTCGCTGAGTCGCTAACAAATGCAGGCGCTTCAGTAAAAATGCTTTCATTCAACACTAAAAAGCATTTTATTGCTGATAAAAATATTCCTGAAATACAAAAGCAAAAATTTGATTTAGAAACCGTTTTTGTAGATGCGTCTGTTAAAATATTTCCGGCATTGCTAAATCTTTTCAAAAAAGATGAATCTTATAACATCATTAGGTTTGATGTTGAGGATTTTCATTTGCGGCTCTCTCAGGTGCTTCAAAAGGAAACGTATGATATCATTCAGTTTGAAGGATTGTTTTTGAGCCCATATATTGAAACAGCACGAAAATACTCTAATGCCAAACTTGTGCTGCGCGCGCACAATGTAGAGTGGTTGATTTGGAAGCGCATGGCCAATGCAGCAGCCAACCCAATCAAAAAAAAGTATCTTGAATTGCTTACCCAACGGTTACGTTCCTATGAGCAGCGTGTTTTAAATAAGTTTGACGCATTGGTTGCCCTTACACCTGATGATGAGAACCTGCTGAAACAAGAAGGATGCACAATGCCAATTTACGTGGCACCGGTAGGGCTTAATACTTCGTCATACCCTGATGCGATTTTATTGCAGGATGCTTCAAAAATTGATGTTTTTCATTTAGGCTCCATGGATTGGATGCCTAACATTGAAGGAGTTGATTGGTTCTTAAAAAAAGTGTGGCCATTGGTTATTAAAAAAACAAATAAAGTAACCCTGCACCTGGCAGGAAAAAAAATGGATTCGGCCTACTTTAAATTGTCGAACAGTCATCTTAATATAGAGGGAGAGATTGTGAATTCTTCAGCATTTATGGCTGACAAACAAGTTATGATTGTTCCCTTGCTAAGTGGTGGTGGCATGCGTGTTAAAATAGTGGAAGGCCTTGCGGCAGGTAAAACAATTGTTTCAACCACCATTGGTGCAGAAGGAATAGCTTATGAACACAACAAAAATCTTATCATTGCTGATACCCCAGAGGAATTTTGCAAAGCAATAGTCTCACTAGTTGGGCAAACCGTTACGCTCAACAAAATAAGCCTAGAAGCACAAAAGCTTGCACGCTCCGTTTACGACAATAAAAATATTGGTCAATCGGTTGCTGACTTTTACAATAGGATTTAATTAAAAAAGCCTCTCCTTTAGAGAAAGGAAAGGCTTTTAAAATCAAAATGAACTATTTTATTTCGCTTTAGCTGCTTTTGGCTTAGCCACCTTTGCAGGTTTATCAGCGGTTTTAACAATTTTTTCTTCAATACGTGCAGCTTTTCCTGAAATTCCACGCAAGTAAAATATACGTGCTCTACGAACAATACCGCGTTTGTTTACATCAAGTTTAACAATTTTAGGACTGTAAAGCGGGAAAATACGCTCAACACCCACACCGTTTGATATTTTACGAACCGTAAAAGTTTGTGTTGGACCTGATCCTTTACGCTGCAAAACAACTCCTTGGAATTGCTGCTCACGTTCTTTATTTCCCTCTATGATTTTGTATGTAACAGTAACTGTGTCACCTGCTTTAAAAGAAGGTAATTCCTTTACTTCAATCAGTGATTTCTGAGCTTCTTTTATTAAATCCATTGCCATGCGTATTAAATGGTTAACCTAAATTTTGGGAGTGCAATAATAGTAAAATTTTTGATATGAAAAGGCAAAAGCACATTTTTTTTGATACGACCACTATTTTTACAGGCTATTAAAAACCAGTTATTTATCGTCTTCTTTCCACATGCCCGGCCGTTTGGTGCGTGTTCTTTCTTGGCTTTTTAGGTGTCGCCATTCGCTTATATGTTTTTCATGGCCCGACAAAAGCACCTCAGGAACGCTCCAGCCCTTATAATCTGCAGGACGTGTATAAACAGGAGGGGCTACCATATTGTCTTGGAAAGAGTCCATAAGAGCAGAGGTTTCATCATTTAAAACTCCAGGAATAAGCCTGATGATGCTGTCGCAAAGCACGGCAGCCGGCAACTCTCCACCAGATAAAACATAATTTCCAATTGAAACTTCACGGGTAATAAGATGTTGGCGTACCCGTTCATCCACGCCTTTATAATGACCGCAAAGAAGGATGAAATTTTGTTTAAGCGACAACGAGTTGCTCAAGGCCTGATCCAGGATTTCACCGTCAGGCGAGAGGTAAATAACTTCATCGTAGGAGCGTTCGCTTTTAAGATCCGTTATACACCTATCAATGGGCTCCACCATCATCACCATTCCAGCACCACCGCCAAAGGCATAGTCGTCAACAGATTTATGCTTGTTAAAGGCATAATCGCGTAAGTTAACGATATTGATCTCGACCAACCCTTTATCAACAGCGCGCTTTAAAATGGAATGACTAAAAGGGCCTTCCAGTAAGCCGGGTTGAACGGTAATAATATCGAATCTTGTTTTCCCCATTAGAGTCCTGCTTGTTTTGCTTCATTCCAAAAAACATCCATTTCAGTTAATGAAAGTTTATCCAATTGCAATCCTTTCTCTTTCACTTTAGTTTCTAAAAATTTAAAGCGTGAAATAAATTTTTTATTGGTGCGCTCTAATGCTTCATCGGGGTTAATATCATGAAAGCGTGCGTAGTTAATAAGGGAGAAAAAAACATCGCCCAATTCGTCCATCATATTTTCTTTATTCCCTAAATCAAAAGTTTCCTTTAGTTCTGTCAGTTCTTCTTCTACCTTTTCCCAAACTTGTTCCGGCTTCTCCCAGTCAAAACCAGCTCCTCTTGCTTTTTCTTGGATACGCTGTGCTTTAACCATACTGGGCAACGAGCGAGGCACTCCTTCCAAAACCGATGTTTTTCCCTCTTTAAGTTTCAGCATTTCCCAATTTCTCTTTACATCCTCTTCATTGTTAACCACGGTTTTAATTCCGTTGGCGGGCGGGTAAATATGAGGGTGCCGGGCGATTAGTTTATCACACTCTGTATTCATTACATCAGCTAGGGTAAACAACTTTTTTTCCTCAGCTATTTTTGCATAAAAAACCAGGTGTAGCATTACATCGCCCAACTCTTTTTTAATTTCTTCGGTGTTATGATCCAGTATGGAGTCGCTTAGCTCATACACTTCCTCAATAGTAAGATGGCGCAGCGTTTCCATGGTTTGTTTTTTAACCCACGGGCATTGTTCCCTCAACTCATCCATAATGGTGTTGATGCGTTTAAATGCCTCCATTTTTTCGTCCATACCCAAATAGCTTTAGTTTTGCAAAAGTATGCGCTTATTCGGTATAAAATATCGTTTTAAAAATCCAATGGCAGCCGTGCTATTGGTTTTTACTTGCACGTTAAGTTTTGCCCAGCCTGATAGTACATTAGGCAAATACTGCCTTTCTGTTGAAGGGCATTACGGATTTATTTTTGCTCATCGGCCTTCCATTATTGCGCTTCAGCAAAGCCACTTGGGGGGCTTTACGGTGGGTGTTGG
>JAYTNW010000219.1:0-4168 GCA_043748115.1 Bacteroidota bacterium
TTTTTGTTTCGCAAGTGCAGAAAAAAAACGTGTTTGCTCTGAGTTTTCAATTCCGAATTCAAAAATTAATTCACTCAACATAATTAAATTGATGGTACAACAGTATTCCGTTTGCGTATTAATAAAAGAGGATATTGTTGTTGCTTGACCCATGTTATTTCGATATCACTTTTACCATGGTCCGTTGAAAAAAATCGGTAGGTCGAATTGTTACTCCATCCTTCCTTGGTTAATCCACGCTTTTATTTTATTAATGCGGCAGTCATCCAGTTTAGGCCCATCCTGAGGCATTTCTTCGGCATTTCCATCTCTTGTTACGCTTGATAGTAATTTGCCTATATCATCTTGTGCTATCACCGAAGGATAATCCAAAATAGAAAACCCGCTGGAACTGTTCTCATCCTTGTGGCATGAAGAGTTGTCGGATCCGCAGGATTCTATGAACAATGGTTTTAGTGTTCCGTTAAAAGTAACCATGGCAGTATCGCACACCTGCGTGGTGTCATTAGGAATTGGCATAGGGTCTTCAGCTTTTTCATAGGTGCATGATTCCAGCCACAAGGAAAGGAAAAGAAGTAAGAGAATATTTTTTACCATACCAGTTATTTTACCACTAACACTTTGGATGATTTTGTTTTGCCTCCAGACCGGTAACTCACCATGTAAACTCCGTTGCTGTACGCACTGGAGTTAACACGAATAATGTTTGTTGATAATTCCATTTCTTTACTAAACACTATTTTACCATGAATATCAGATACCCATACTAGGTCTCCTTTGTTAAAATTAATAGTTCGTAGTTCAAAATGATTTCCTGCAGGGTTTGGTGAAACAGAAAGATAGCTTATCTCATCTACTTCGTTAATTCCTGTAACGAAAGGTGTTACAAGTTGAGAAGTTTTATAAACATAATCTCCTAAAGTGTCTCCTTGGTTGTCTGATGCATTTCCAGCAGTCCAGAACCGGATGTTGCCAATGTTGGTTGATGGAGCTGTCCAGTTAAATGAGAAGGTGTGAGCATCGTTAGTTAACCCGCCATTTTGTTTGTGAACAACATTGCTTCTTGGCGTGCCGCTTACGGTAGCTGATTTTAATTGTGTTTCCGTGTTATTGGTGATGGCAAAAGCTCCGGCATTGGTATTATTGCTTGTTCTCAATGACTCAAAGCCAAAACCGAACAGCGGTTTTCCGGTATGTGCCACGGTAACATCAATCTGGTAGGTTTGCCCAGGAATATATTGCCAGTTGGTTAAATTGGGAGAGGTAATGGAGATAGAACCAGGTCCTGCATTAACAGCGAAACTGGTATGGCATCCCGTGCAGTCAAATTCACCAGGTGCACCTGTTCTTGCCGCTTTACCGTCTTCATTTAAAATATCGGCAATAGCCAAAAAGGTAACTGAAAAGAAAAGGATTATGATGTATATTTTTTTCATTCTATTTAGTGGATTAATGTGACGAAGCTAATACTATTTTTTTTAGAACATTAATTAATAACTTCCAATGCCTGATTTTAAGTATTGAATGGGAAAAACCGAGATTTTAACAGGGGATATGAACCTTGATTTTTTGACCTAAGTTCATGCAGCAATAGTAAATATCTTTTCTGATGCTTCAAATTTTGAATGACAATATTAATAGGACAATTGATGGTTTTATTTGTAAAAAACGCGGAAATAGACGTGTAAAAAACAAACGGCTTCGTGATGACGAAGCCGTTTGTTTTTTAGGTATTAATTTACCATATCAATCCAGCGAGTGCAGCACCAAGCCACTTCTCAGCTTGGGTTCAAACCAGGTTACTTTAGGAGGCATGATGAGGTCGTTATCAGCAATGTTAATGAGCTGCTTCATGGTTACGGGATACAAAGCAAATGCCGCTTTCATTTCACCACTGTCCACACGTTTTTTTAGTTCTCCTAATCCACGCAATCCACCCACAAAATCTATGTGTTTATCCTTGCGCAAATCAACAATGTTTAATAGTGGCGCAAGCACCTTTTCAGAGAGGATGGTAACATCTAATACTCCAATGGGATCACTGTCATTAAATGTTCCTGCGTTGGCGGTTAGCTTGTACCATTTTCCTTCCAGATACATGCTAAGCTCGTGCAATTTTGAAGGACGATATTCTTCGCCACCTTTGTCCTCTACAGCAAAATCGACTTTTACTTTCTCTATAAATTCTGATGCAGATAAACCATTCAAATCTTTTACAACTCTATTGTAATCCATGATCTGCAATTGGTTGTCGGGAAAATGCACAGCCAGAAAATAATTATACTCTTCTTTACCCGTATGATTTGGGTTTGCCTCACGTCTTTCTTTGCCCACCAAGGCGGCAGCGGCTGTGCGATGATGGCCGTCAGCCACATAGGTGTATTTCAATTTTGCAAACTCATCGGTAATGGTTTGAATATCGGTGTCCTCGTTTACAATCCAAAATGTGTGACCAATTCCATCGTCACTGGTAAAATCATATTCAGCTTTACCGGCAGTTACCTTATTAACCACTACATCTAATGCCTTCACTTGTGGATAGGCAAAAAACACAGGTTCATAATTTAAATTTGAAATGCGGACATGGTTTTTGCGGTCTTCTTCTTTATCAGGACGTGTGAGCTCATGTTTTTTAATGATGTTGTTTACATAGTCATCAACTGCCGCACATCCAACAATGCCATATTGCTTTCTGTCGGCCGTAGCGCCTGGAACCAACCGTGCAGGCATGGTTTGAGCATAAATATAATAATAGTCCTTATTATCCTGTGAAAACACTCCTTCTTTGAACATACGCTCAAAATTCTCTTTCCCTTTTTTGTAAATTTCAGGAGAGTAATGATCAAAATCATCCGGAAAATCAATCTCGGGTTTAATAACATGGTAAAAGGAATTAGAATCCCCTTTTGTCTCTTCGCGAGCCTCCTGCTCATTTAACACATCATAAGGGCGACAGGCAATGTTTTGCACAAGTTCTTTCTTTGGGCGAATGCCTTTAAATGGTTTTAAAATAGCCATATTTCTTTCTTGATTTTATTTGCTGTGAATAATTGCACAAAAATAGCGATTTGAGTTTACCTTTGAATAATACATACTTCATGTTGTATCAATTAAAAGTTCCGTTAATTTTATTCCGTCTCAAAAACAAATAAATTAAACCCGTACTATTGTATTGACATTTAAAGAGTGAAAGCTCTAAAGCAATTAATTTGGGAGGCTAAACGCACCAGTAAACTGCTTGCAAACGATTTAAGCACATAATCAAAACTAACAAATAACTAACAAATAACTGTATCAATTATGACAAAAAAAATTCTTGTTTCAGTACTTGCATCAGCTTTGATTGCAGGACAAATTTCTGCCCAAAAAATTGAAAAATTTGGCGCAGATATGGGTAAAAAATCAGTAATGGGTAAGGACATTCGAGTGCCTTACACTGACATGATGACTTACTATGGATATGTAAAACCGGGCGCCAACCCTGATGAAGCACGTGATGGCAAAAAGTACTATTACGTTTACGTTTGGATTCCTGCTGTTGCTCCAGAGATTGGAGTGCGCATGATTTCACCTGTTCCTGATAAAATGGAGCCTGCTGAAGGAGATATGATGGCTCCTGATTACAAAGAGAACATGGCCGATAAAACGAATTATTTCGACACGTGGATTTCTTTTGAGCGTGCGCTGGAAGTTACTTCACCTGCAGATGCGGCTACTAAAGGAAAAACAGCAAAGTGGATTTCGTATGGCAATAATGACGACAGTGGAGAATTGCCTGCACAGCCTTCAGGCAGCAAATACAATTCGCTATTGCGCATCACCAGCGAAACCAGTGACCCTATGAAATCATTGGTGGCAGGACTTTATCGTATTGGCTTTACAACATTCAAAAAAGGGGAAGTACAGGGAAGTTTTGTAGCCCAAATTGGCGCTCCTGTGAAATTGCCGGGTGTTAAAGTGGCTAAAACTTTGGAAGAGATTGCTAAGTAATTTCTATCAACAAACAAAAAGGAGGCTCATTGAGCCTCCTTTTTGTTTGTTGCTTACTTCTTGCTAAAATATTCGACCACCTTTTCGGCCAATTCAATTCCAATGCGCTCTTGGGCTTCTTTTGTGGAACCACCAATGTGTGGAGATAGCGTTACCTTGGGGTGTTTACGTAGTGTCT
>JAYTNW010000220.1:0-5623 GCA_043748115.1 Bacteroidota bacterium
GCAACACCAATCACCAAAAGGAGGAATGCTAGTGAGATTAAAACAAACTTAATCACCGGCTTGGTATGTGCTTTCCCGGGCATTAATTGCTTTACTAAATAGTGATCTCCGAACTCACGTACTGCATTTTTTCTCCATCGCACCAAAGCAATAAAAAAGACAATGAACACTGGTATTAATGCCAGCGCGTAGAGGTACTCACTATGTGCGAAACGAAACATTGTTTGAATAACGAATAATTAATGGAACACTAATGAATTTTTACGAATTTATGAATAGCAGATTGCAATTTTTAATTTTTGGATAATGCTTCATCTTCAATTTACAATAATCAAGGGTCAAATTTTAAGGCAATGTTCTTAACCAGGTGTAACGCAGTATGATCTCCAGCAGAAGGAACAGGCAGGCTGCAACAGCATAAGGGAAATACTCTTCACTGTGCCTCCTAAACTCTGTTACTTCAATTTTTGTTTTTTCTAGTTTGTCAATTTCCTTATACACCTCTTTCAATTTGCTATTTCCCGTTGCACGAAAATAGCGGCCATCGGTAGCATCAGATATTTGTTTCATAACGGCTTCGTCTATCTGCACTTCCATGTTTTGATATTGAATTCCAAAAGGTGTTTTAAAGGGATAAGGTGCCATGCCTTTTGTTCCCACACCAATGGTATAAACACGAATGCCATACGTTTTTGCAATTTCTCCGGCAGTGAGCGGTGCAATTGATCCGGCATTATTAACCCCATCGGTTAGCAGTATAACTACCTTGCTTTTTGTTTTGGCATCTTTCAACCGTGAAACAGCAGTAGCCAATCCTTCACCAATGGCAGTGCCGTCCACCAGCATTCCGCTTTTAATATCTTTCATCAGGTTTTTAACCACTGCATGATCAGAAGTAATTGGGCATTGTGTAAAGCTTTCTCCACTAAAAATAACTAAACCAATTAGATCATTTGGTCTTTCATCAATAAAATCCAGAGCCACATCTTTAGCTGCTTCAATTCGATTAGGCTTAAAATCTTCAGCTAGCATACTGCCTGAAATATCCATGGCAAGTACAATTGATATCCCTTCAGTGGTGACCTCCTGTGCTTGTGAACTGGATTGTGGACGCGCCAAAGCAATTACCATTAAGGCTACTGCGAGTAACCGAGATGCAAATGGAACCCATCCTAATTTTTGTCTAAAAGTTTTTTGATAATTAGAGAAACCGACATCAGTAGATAACTGAAGGTTTACCTTCTTTTTAGAAATTACTTTCCACCGCCAAAACACCAATAGAGGTAAAAGCAGCAATAGCCAGAAAAATTCCGGGTTGGCAAATTGTACATTGGAGAACAAATTCATGTCTGTTTATGGCTGCTGTGAGTGGGTTTGATTTTGTGAGGAAGGGTTGTTTGTGTTAGGTAGAGTTGGAGAGTCGGACTGGCGAGTATCGTTAACAAAAATAAAGGCATCAGTAAGCGACTGCTCATTTTCTGTTGCCAAAGGAGTGTATTTTGCGAACTTGGCGAGATCGCTGATGGATAAAGTACTTTTAATACGTGAAAAATTATCGGATGATAACTGTTGCGAAAAGGCGCTGCGCATAATTTCATCGGTTGTTTTCTCCATTGCATCAAAATTCCATCTAGAGGATATATAGGTTCGCAATGTATCCGTAAGTTTTGTGTAATACAGTTTGTAATTACCCTGTTGCCAAAGTTTCTCTTCTTTTAGCTTTTCCAATTCCTCTATCGCAATTTCATGAGCCGGCCTTTTAGGTGCTGCTGGTTCCTCGATTTGAGGCTGTGATTTTTTTCTTTTTGCGAGCCTAACAACAAGCCATGTTAACGCAATTAAAAGCAAACCAAGGAAGCAATAGGTAGCGATTTCCTGCCACGTAATACCAATTTCAAGAGGGCCTTTAATGTCATGAATAGCCTTTGCGGTATCAACAGGAACTAGGTTTACAGTTAGCAACAGAGCAGCGGTTTCTGCGCTGAAAGTGGTAGTATCGCCCTTTTTTTTGTAGTTGAAAACAAAGGGCGTAAGCACAAAAAAACCAGAGTCGAATGCAGTAATGGTAAATTTTTGTTCTCGCGTTAGTTTGCTTTTATCGGCTGTTGCAAGGGTATCAATTTTTCCTTTGGCAATCAATTCAATTCCATTTAATGTGTCGGGCAAGGCAAGCCAAGGAATTGAGAGATCGGAAGGATGAGTGAGGCGAAGTTTGGCAATAACCTGTTGACCCACCATGATGGTGTTGGTGTCGAGTTCAAGTGCAGGGCTAACTGATTGCGATTTTACTTGTAGGCTAACAGCCAAAGAAAGAAAATAAACAATAAGAAACTTAAACTTCCTTGTGCGCATGTGGTCTATCTTTTTTCTCTCTTTTTAAACAGTTTCATCAATGGCTGAATATAGTTTTGCCCGGTAAACAACTCCACTTTGTCCACACCACACCTGCTGAATATATTGTTGAGCTGAATATCACGGATCATGTTTTGGTTGTAATAGTTTTTCCTCACATTTGTGTCAGAGGTGTCTATCCACATTTCCTTTCCTGTTTCAGCATCTTTAAAATGCACAAGCCCCATATCAGGTAACTGACTTTCGCGTTTATCAGCTATTTTTAAGGCCACTAGGTCATGCTTTCTTGAAGCTATTTTTAACGCATCTTCAAAGAAACTTTTTTTGTTCTCTCCAATTGTTTTGTCAAAAAAATCAGAAACCACGAAGGCAATACTTCTCTTTTTAATGGCATTACTTAGGTATTGCAACCCAGCTCCAATGTTGGTGCCTTTACTCTCGGGCTGAAAATTGATGAGTTCGCGGATGATGCGTAAAATATGAGAACGTCCTTTTTTGGGCGGAATAAATTTTTCAATTCGATCGCTAAAAAGAATAAGTCCAATTTTATCATTGTTTTGAATAGCAGAGAAAGAGATAACTGCGCAAAGTTCAGTAATGAGCTCGCGTTTAAATTGTTTGTTGGTGCCAAAATTTCCTGAACCGCTCACATCCACCAACATCATTACATTTAACTCGCGCTCTTCTTCAAATATTTTAACATAGGGATGGTTGAGTCTAGCCGTTACATTCCAGTCTATGCTTCGTATGTCATCTCCGGGAAGATACTCTCTTACCTCGCTAAAGGCCATGCCTCTACCTTTAAACGCAGAATGGTATTCACCAGAAAATATCTGGTTAGATAACCCCCTGGTTTTTATCTCAATTTTCCGGACTTTTTTTAAAAGATCAGTAGTGTCCAAGGTGCGAATTACGAATGATTACTAATTTACGAATGATAGTAGTTATAACTGAAACTGTTAAATAGTTTATTCTCTTGCTCAACAAATGCAAAATTTAAAAAAATAAAATTAGGAGTGAATGCTTGCTGCCGATTTCTTAATTTTATTAAGGCACTTCAACAACATTTAGCACTTCATTAATCACCATGTCGGTGGTGTAGTTTTCTGCTTCTGCCTCATAAGTTAAACCAATACGGTGGCGCATCACATCATGGCAAATTGCCCGCACATCCTCTGGAATAACGTAACCTCTTCTCTTAATAAATGCATAGGCCTTAGAGGCGGCAGCAAGGTTTATGCTGGCACGTGGCGAGCCTCCATAGCTGATTAGCTGAGAAATTTTCTGAAGCTTGTTGTCATTAGGGAAACGCGTACTAAATACGATGTCAACAATATACTTTTCAATTTTTTCATCCATATAAACTTCTTTCACCATGTTTCTTGCTCTCAAGATATCATCGGTGCTAAGGATTGGATTAATAACTATTTTTTCTTGCGATAAATTTTGGCGGATAATAAGTTTCTCCTCTTCTTTTGTTGGATAGCCAATAACGATCTTCAGCATAAAACGGTCTAATTGCGCTTCGGGAAGTGGATAGGTTCCTTCCTGCTCAATAGGATTTTGAGTGGCTAATACTAAGAAGGGTTCTTCAAGTTTAAAAGTTTCATCGCCAATGGTAACTTGCTTTTCTTGCATAGACTCCAGCAAAGCACTCTGTACTTTGGCGGGGGCTCTGTTAATTTCGTCAGCCAAAATAAAATTGGCAAATAAAGGCCCTTTACGAACAGTAAACTCTTCGCGCTTTTGATTATAGATAAGCGTACCAATTAAATCGGCCGGTAAAAGATCAGGCGTAAATTGTATGCGGCTGAATTTAGCATGTATGGATGAGGCTAGCGATTTTATAGCCAACGTTTTAGCTAATCCAGGAACACCTTCCAAAAGGATATGGCCATTGCTTAAAAGCCCAATCAGTAACCGCTCCACCATGTATTTCTGGCCTACAATCACCTTGCCCAGCTCCATTTGAAGCAGGTCAATAAATTCGCTTTCGCGTTGTATTTTTTCGTTAATCTCTCTGATGTCGAACATAATCTTTAATAAAAAAATTAATGGTGCAAGTTTATATTTTCAGGAGTGAAGCCTCCGTGAAAAGTGATGTTAATTTATGTTAATGGTTTACAGGATGCAAAAATAAAATTTAGAGCCACAATTAGCCAAAAAATATTTGAACAGGGTCTGATAAGAGCTGTTAATTGTATTTTTGTAACCTTATGCCAAGGTATTTCTTAGAATTGAGTTATAGGGGAACGAACTACAGTGGGTGGCAGATTCAGCAAAATGCGGTTTCTGTGCAGGAGAAAGTGAATGCGGCTATTTCCCTAATCACTCAAAAGCAAACGGAAACTACAGGCTGCGGACGTACGGACACCGGTGTGCATTCCACCCAGTTTTTTGCTCATTTTGACGTGGATAACCAAATTATTGACGCCTTTTCTTTTGTGTATCAGGTAAACGGGATTTTGCCTTTTGATATTTCAATAAAGGCGCTTCACCCAGTTGATGACGCTGCCCATGCACGGTTTGATGCCGTAAAACGCACTTACCGTTATTATGTACACACTTACAAGAATGGTTTCTTGGCAGACTTTTCAGGGTGTTATTTTAAGAAAGTTAACATCAATTTACTAAACGAAGCGTGTTTGCTTCTGAAAGCACATACTGATTTTGCTGCGTTTTGTAAGGCAAATGCACAGAACAAAACCAACGTTTGTCATATCCATGAAGCGGGCTGGGCAGAAAATGAAGGTGTTTATTGTTTTGAAATTAGTGCCGACCGTTTTTTAAGAGGCATGGTAAGAGCATTGGTGGGTACAATGATTGATGTTGCGTCTGAGAAAACTACATTAAATCAGTTTGAAGAAATTATTCTGTCAAAAGACAGGCGCAATGCTGGGGCGGCAGCTCCTGCATGTGGTCTCTATCTCACAAAAGTTGACTATCCATACCTTAAGGTGAGCAATAATTTTGAGTTTCCAGTAGGTGGGCTTGCAAAAAAACAAGGATTGCTGCTGTAAAAATGGAGAAGGGAAAAGCTTTTGACTGGAATATTTTAAAGCGGGTTTTCGTCTTCGTAAAGGCTTATAAGAACTACTTTTATTTTACGGTATTTGTCGCATTGGTGCTTTCTGCATTATCACCGGTAAGACCATGGTTAACACAGCAGGCGCTTGATCATTACATTGCCCACAAGGATATGCCAGGGCTTTTAAAAATAACCCTTGTGATGCTGGCTGTTTTATTAACGCAAACACTTTTTCAGTTTTTG
>JAYTNW010000221.1:0-9767 GCA_043748115.1 Bacteroidota bacterium
CTGAAATTGCATTTTACAATACACAGTTTCTTAAAGGTTCAGGTACTAAGATCAATGCATTTGGACTTTCACAACATGTTGGCGAGTCGGGTGCCATTACCTTAGGCATTATGACAATGAACTATGGGGATATAGAAGTAACAACTCCAGATCTTCCGGAAGGAGGGATAGGAACCTTCGCTCCTCGTTTTTTGAATGTTGGCCTTTCGTATGCTAAAGCATTTTCAAACAGTATTCATGGGGGTTTAACGTTAAAGATCATTTCTGAAAGCATTGCTGACGTAAAAGCATCAGGACTTGCCTTTGATGCCGGAATCCAATATGTTACCGGGTTTAATAAGGACAAGGATAACCTGCGTTTCGGCATTGCGCTAAAGAATGTTGGTGCTCCACTTCGTTTTAACGGTGATGGTTTGGCCTCAAAAGGTTTTAGCACAGATAATGTATCGTTAACAATAGCTCAGCGCTCGCAAAATTTTGAGTTACCTTCTTTAGTTAACATTGGAGGAGCTTATGATTTTAAGATAAAAGAAATGCATCGCATCACTTTTTCAGCAGGGTTTACAGCCAACTCTTTCACCAAAGACCAAACGGCAGTAGGACTTGAATATGGATTTAAAAAGCTTTTTATGATAAGAGCTGGCTACCAGTTTGAAGAAGGAGGAAGTAGCGAAAAAGAATCCACAAATGCACACAGTGGATTGGCCGCAGGTATTACTGTTGAAGCTCCTTTTGGCAAAGGTGGAAAAACCATAGGCTTGGATTATTCTTACAGACCTAGTTATACCTTTGATGGAACACACAGTTTTGGTGTGATATTGAAGCTGTAAGTTTTAAAAACAAAATCTAACAAATAAAGGAGGCCCCAAAAAAGGGCCTTCTTTCCTTTTTTACAAAAGAACAAGACATGTCAATTACGTATTTAACAGAAGAGGGATTAAAAAAACTTAAAGATGATATAGTTCATTTGAAGACGATACAACGCCCTTTAATTTCAAAACAAATTGCCGAAGCTCGCGACAAAGGCGATTTGTCAGAAAATGCTGAGTATGATGCAGCTAAGGATGCACAGGGTTTGCTGGAACTTAGAATTAGTAAACTGGAAAGCTTGCTGAGTAATTCCAGATTGGTTGACGAGTCGAAAATTGACACCAGTAAGGTTTCTATTTTGTCGAAAGTAAAGTTGAAAAACCTGTCTAATAAAATGGAAGTAAGCTATACGCTGGTAGCAGAAAATGAAGCAGATTTAAAATCGGGTAAAATTTCAGTTACCTCACCAATAGGCAAAGGCTTGCTCGGAAAAAAGCCCGGAGAAACAGTTGAAATTGCAGTGCCATCAGGAAAACTTACTTTTGAAGTAATTGAAATAAGCAGATAAGATGCCCACCCTATTCTCCAAAATAATAACGGGCGAAATAAAAGCGCATGTTGTGGCTGAAGATGCCAAACACCTAGCGTTTTTGGATATTAATCCGCTGGTGGCCGGGCATACCTTGGTTATACCAAAATTGGAAGTTGATTACCTTTTCGACCTCACGGAAGAACAGTTGGCCGATTTAATGATTTTCGCTAAGCGTGTGGCTGTAGCGATAAAAAAAGCGGTTCCATGTAAAAAAATTGGAGTCTCGGTTATTGGTTTGGAAGTTGCACATGCCCACATTCACCTCATTCCAATGAACTTAGTTTCAGATATGAATTTTTCTAAAACAAAGTTGTCTCCAAGCGCAGCAGAGCTAATGGAAGTGGCTGAAAACATCAGTAAAATATTTAAACCAGTTTGACAATTTTAATTTTTGATATTCAAAAAATTTTATTTTACTTCGCGTACATAGTATAAGATAAAAATTAACCATACGATGAAAAACATTTCTTTAAGTATAAAGCTGAAGTCTTTGGCTGCCTTGACCTTATTTTCATTTGTGTTCAATGCTTGCCAGGAGGATGATTTGACTGAGCAATTTCAGCCTGCCCCAACACTTCAGGATGGAACAGCAAAAATGAGATTTATTCACGCAGCGCCTAATTTGGATGGTGTTTCTGTCCGATATAATGAGAGTAGCGTTGTAGGTGATTCCTTGAGGTATAAAAATTTTTCCGGTTACACGGATATCGCAATAGGCAGTAGCGATAATGCTTTTAAACTTGACATGATTGCCTTGTTAGACTCAACAAACGGTCAGTCAGGAACAAGTGAAGTGAGTTATTACACGCCCAACAAAGACGGATTTGTAGCCAATTTTGCGCAAGTAAATTTCCTGTTAAAAAAGGATGTAAAGTATGTTTGTTTTGTATATGACACAGCATTCGCATTTACTGGTCCCGTTTTGGATCAAACTTATGCGGCATTGCATACAGTGTTAACGGAAAATTATACAGTTCCTATCAGTGGCATTTGCTTAGGTAGATTTTTGAACCTTTCAGAAACTGCCGGAACCGTGGATTTAGTCCTAACCAATACCAGCACAATGCAAATAATTACCATTTCTAATGTGAGCTTTACGGAAACCAGTCTTTATGGCGATATTCCTAGTGGTAATTATAACCTCGAAATTCAACAAGGTGGTTCGCCATTAACAACCCGTTCAGGCGTTGATTTGCAAGAAGGAAAAGCTTACACCATGTATTTAAGAGGTATAAAAAATGTTTCTGGTGACAAGGAATTGCAATTGGAAATAATCACCAATGGTGAGTAACCAAATTTAAAAAAATAGCACCTGAAAATGCCGCCCATCGGGCGGCATTTTTTATTTTCTTGCATTTCTCGTGGCAACACTTTACCTTTAATACCCGAAACCAAAACAAGAAAGAAGCGCCTGCTTTTTTTATTGATCGTTAGCGAAATGATCTGTGGAGGTTTTCCGTCTGGGTGCATTAATTAAGCTGAAAAAATTTGAAGCAGATGAAATAGCCAAATGGACTAATTTTTAGTTAAAGGTATTTAGGGTGTATTTCATTTGTCCACTATCTAATAATTAAAAACAAACTCAAATGAAAGCGTATGACGAAAAGCACATCAAGAATGTAGCTATTATCGGCTCCGCTAAAAGCGGAAAAACCACTTTGGCAGAAACCATGTTGTTTGAAGCAGGCCTTGTAAAAAAACGAGGGAGTGTAGAGGAAAAAAATACCATTTCTGATTACCATGAGATTGAAAAAGAGCGTGGCAGTTCAGTTTACTCAACAGCGTTGCACACGGAATGGCGCGATTATAAGATCAACCTGATTGACACCCCCGGAATAGATGATTTTATTGGCGAAGTAATAGCGGCTGTGCGTGTTTGCGATACCGCCATTATGGTTTTAAACGCTCAGCATGGAGTTGAGGCTGGCAGTGAGGTGGTTTGGGATTATGTAGATGCCTATGCACGCCCTACTATTTTTTGTGTGAACCAACTCGATCATCAATTGGCTAATTTCAACAGCACCGTTGAACAGGCACGTCAAAAATTTGGATCGGCAGTTACCATCATGCAATACCCTATTAACGCAGGTAATGGCTTTAACTCCATTATTGATTTGCTAAAAATGACTATGTACTCTTTCCCCGCAGGTGGAGGTAAGCCTGAAAAACATCCTATACCTGCAAGCGAAGCCGAAAGAGCAAAGCAACTGCATATTGCCCTCGTGGAAAAAGCAGCTGAAAATGATGAGGCACTAATGGAATTGTATTTTGAAAAAGGCAAGTTGGATGAGGATGAGCTGCGCAAAGGGTTAAAAGCCGGAATGATGGGCCATGTGGTGTTTCCGGTGTTCTGCTTATCAGCAAAAAATAACATGGGCACCGGGCGGCTAATGGGCTTCATTGACAATGTTGCCCCTTCAGCAATGGAAATGCCTCCAGAAAAAACGGAAGACGGTAAAAATGTGATTAACGACATTACGCACCCTTCCGTTTTATTCGTTTATAAAACACTGGTAGAGCCTCACCTCGGTAAACTTTCTTTCTTTAAAGTGCTGGCAGGCGAACTTCAGGCAGGTGCCGAACTTTATAACCAAACAACCGGTGCAGTTGATAAAATAACCCAGCTTTTTATCATGGACGGAAAAAATAAAAACCCCATTGATAAACTAAAAGCGGGTGACATTGGCAGTACCCTAAAACTAAAAAACACATTCACCAATCAAACCCTTTGTGCAAAAGGCGCCTCTTACAAAGTAAGCCCCATTGATTTTCCGGAGAGCAGAGTAAGGACAGCCATTGTAGCTAAAAATAAAGTAGATGATGAAAAACTAAGCGAGGTATTGCATGAAATAACCGTGGAGGATCCCACACTCCTTATTGAGTTTTCGAGAGAGCTAAAACAAGTTATACTGCATGCACAGGGCGAATTGCATTTGGCTGTTACCAAGTGGAGGCTGGAGCATGTGTACAAAATGCAGGTGGAATTTATCAAACCTAAAATATCTTTTAGAGAGACCATTCAAAAGCCGGCATTGGCCAGTTACCGTCACAAAAAACAGTCGGGTGGGGCAGGACAGTTTGGTGAGGTATATATTAAAATTGAACCTTGGTATGAAGGCATGCCCGACATTATCGAATATCCTTTACGTGAAAAAGAAGAGCATGCACTTCCGTGGGGCGGCAAGCTTATTTTTAACAACTGCATAACTGGTGGCGCAATTGACTCTCGCTTTTTACCTTCCATTTTAAAAGGCGTGATGGAAAAAATGCAGGAAGGCCCGCTCACCGGGTCGCATGTGCGTGATGTGCGTGTAACAGTTTATGATGGTAAAATGCATGCGGTTGATAGTAACGACATCTCCTTTAAGATTGCGGGCATGATGGCCTTTAAAGATGCTTTTCATCAAGCTCAACCGCAGTTGCTCGAGCCGGTGTACAACATAGAGGTAGAAATGCCCGATGAAATGATGGGCGATGTAATGAGTGATTTGCAAACACGCAGAAGCATAATTACCGGCATGGATGCACACCATGGACGGCAGGTGATAAAGGCGCGAACCCCATTGCTCGAACTCGATGGATACAGCACGGCCCTTAAATCCATGACGCGAGGCAAGGGAAAAATAAAAATATCGTTTGCGGATTATGCGCCTGTGCCGGGTGACATTCAGAAAAAGCTACACGAGGAATACGGTAAAAAAGAAGCCGAGGAGCATGGATAGCACAATTTAATACTGCTAAGGCTGCAACTCATACTCAAAGCCTGATAATTCAGACAGTTCTTTAAGCGAATTGTTCACATCGTTGCGCGAAATGGTATCATGGCTAAAAACCATTTCATAAAATCCTTCTGTACTCAGCCATAGGCCAGCAGGCAAATCGGTTTCACTAACCGAATAAACCATCACAGCCACATCTCCATCCTCATCATTCAGGGTATTGGTCAAGCATGGAAATTCCTTTTCGGCAAAAAGTTTTTGTATCATCTGTTCCGTCACTGTTGTATGGGGGCAAATATCTAATTTTTATGATTTGCCCTCACCGGTTTATCTCAGTTTAAACCTAGCACAAAAACAGAAGGCTGCCAACAGTTATCAACAAGGCACAAAACCCTTTTTTTATTCTCATAAAGTGTTACTTTTGCGCCCTCATAATATTTTAAAAGTTAAACATAAGATAACATGCCTTATTTATTTACTTCCGAGTCGGTTTCTGAAGGACATCCTGATAAAGTTGCTGACCAGATATCAGACGCATTAATTGATAATTTTTTAGCCTATGATGCTGCATCTAAAGTAGCTTGCGAAACGCTGGTAACAACAGGCCAGGTAGTACTTGCCGGTGAAGTAAAATCAAAAGCTTATTTGGATGTGCAGAACATTGCACGCGAAGTGATCGAAAAAATCGGTTACACCAAAAGCGAATATATGTTTGAAGCACGCTCATGCGGTGTGTTCTCTGCTATACACGAACAATCGGCTGACATTAACCAAGGTGTTGAACGCAAAAATCCTGAATCACAAGGTGCAGGCGATCAGGGAATGATGTTTGGCTACGCATGCCGCGAAACAGATACCTACATGCCTTTGGCCATTGAACTTGCACACCTTTTACTGCGTGAACTTTCTGCCATTCGCAGAGAAGGAAAAGTAATGAAATATTTACGCCCCGATGCAAAATCGCAGGTGACCATTGAATACAGTGACGATAACAAACCACAACGTATTGATGCTATTGTTATCTCCACACAGCATGACGATTTTGCAAAAGAAGCAGCTATGCAAAAACAAATTAAGGATGATGTGATCAAAATCCTTATGCCACGCATCATGAAAAAATTACCTAAGCGTGTACAAGGTTTTTTTAACGATAAAATTAAATACCACATTAACCCAACCGGCAAATTTGTAATTGGTGGTCCGCATGGCGACACTGGTTTAACAGGCCGCAAAATTATTGTTGACACCTACGGTGGCAAAGGCGCACACGGTGGTGGCGCATTTAGCGGTAAAGATCCAAGTAAGGTTGATCGCAGTGCTGCTTATGCAACACGCCACATTGCAAAGCACTTGGTTGCTGCCGGAGTATGTGATGAGGTATTGGTGCAAGTAGCTTACGCTATTGGCGTTGCACAACCAATGGGCTTGTACGTAAACACCTATGGCACTTCAAAGGTTGACATGACCGATGGCGAAATTGCAGCACAGCTATTAAAAATGAAAGAGTTTGACATGCGCCCTTACTTTATCGAAAAACGTTTCAACCTGCGCACACCCATCTATTTAGAAACTGCAGCATACGGACACATGGGCCGCGAAAGCAAAACAGTGGAGAAGGTATTTAACAAAGGCAAAGCCAACGAAAAACGTGTTAAGGTAAAATTGTTCCCTTGGGAAGAGTTGAACAGCGTTGCCGCTACTAAAAAAGTTTTTGGGTTAAACTAAAAACTCACTTACAATAATTAGAGCCTCTGTTTTTTTACGGGGGCTTTTTTGTTTTGGTAAACAAGCATACGTGCATTGTATTGGCTCCAGTCCCGCTATAGATTATAAGTCTGTTTGCACTACTTTCCTTATGCAATTAGAGCCTTTCGTTGCAATCGGGTTTATGTTTTCAGAACCTCAACTTCCTTATTAAATTATTGTCAAGGTAATCTTACTGTCAATCGAATAAGCTAAAGCAGCATTTTTTACTTGAACCAAGAAACACATTAAATTGTATATTTACAAGTATGAAAAACATAGTTAACATACTCTTTGCCTTGTTTCTGTTTAGCTCAAATCACTTAAGCGCTCAATCCGGCTGCACAGATCCATTAGCAACCAACTACAATGCATCAGCTACACAAAATGACGGCACTTGTGTTTATGGTGCGGCATCTGTTGCACCGTTTTCTTCGTTTTATATAACCTCTAACCTGATTGAAACATCGGGGCTGCTGTATTGGAACAAACAGTTCTGGTCTCATAACGACAATGGTGATACCTACCTTTATACCTTGGACACGCTGGATGGAAGCTTGCAGCAGGTATATAATTTAACAGGTACCGTAAATACCGATTGGGAGGAAATCGCGGACGATAGCAGCTACATTTATTTAGGTGATTTTGGAAACAGCCTTAACGGCAACCGTACCGATCTGAAAATTTTGCGCATTGATAAAAGTTCGCTCCTGTTAAACTCACCGCTTATTGATACCATTGCGTTTAGCTATCCCGATCAGGTAAGCTTTAACCCCACAGGATCTAACAACACTGATTTTGATTGTGAAGCTATGGTAGTGTCAACCGACAGTATTTATCTTTTTACCAAACAATGGATCACGCATCAGACAAAGGTTTATGCTGTTGCAAAAGTTGCGGGTAATCACATTGCCACTTACAAAACCATTTACAATGTTCAGGGGCTTATAACAGGTGCAGTAGCATTGCCAAATAAAAGTTGCATGGTGTTGTGCGGATACACCGACATTCTTGAACCATTTTTTTATTTGTTGTATGATTACAATGGCACTAATTATTTTAGCGGCAATGTTCGAAAAGTAAATATAGCTTTACCATTTCACCAGGTGGAAGGCGTTACAACAACCAACGGCACCTTGTATTATTTTACCAATGAAAATTTTATGCAAGGCTCGCTTAACATCCCGCAGCAGCTCCATGCCCTTGATATGAGCTCTTATCTTAGCAATTACCTTAACTCACTCACGGGTTTGGAGGAAAAAGCAAATTCTTCAGGTATTCATGTTTTTCCTAATCCTGTTTCTAATATTCTCGGTTTTAAAACACCCACAGCAAAAGGCAGCTACCAAATTAATGACTGTGAAGGAAAGACTATTTTAAGAGGCGCCATCAGTAATACCCAAACCTTTATTCAGCTCTCAACAATTAAAAAGGGCGTTTATTACTTAACAGTTAACAATGAGCACGGGGCTTATTCATCCTCTGAATTTGTTGTGTTATGATGGACAAGATTTAGCATCCTTATCTCATGTCGGTCGAAATTATTTTAATTTTTAACGCAACTAATTTTGTGTGTATTAGCAAATGCAACACCATTTTAATTACAGGGCTTGCCGTGAAAGCAAATATTAAAAGTTAATCCAGTGATCGAAGACCTTAAACCGAAAAAGTACATTAAGCAGAGCAGCATACTGCTTTTTGTGTTGGCGCTCACACAACAGAGTTATTGCACTTCAACTTCATGCAGTTATTCTTTTTTAGTATTTCTCCTTGGGTGGGCAGCGCTGTTTTCAACGGGGGCAGGACTTTGTTGGCTGGCCAATCCGTTGCTGTTTGTGTCATGGATGCTGTTAAATAAAAACCTCAAAGCCTCACTGTTTTTAGCCATGGCGTCATTTCTTTTCTCCATGTTTTTCCTGATGTTCGATAGCATTGTTGACAATGAAAACAACGGGCACCAAGTTATTACAGCTTACAAGGCCGGATATTGGCTGTGGGTGGCGAGCAATGCATGCATGTTTTTTGGAACCTGTGTGTTAATGTACAGGCACAACGTGCGCTATAAAACAATAACGCGACCCAGGCATTTTTAAATGTTAACTGTAAATTTTATGGGTTAATAATATAGTTACAGTTTTCAACTGCGAAAATGAAAAAGTGAAGTGGATGCAATACTTTATTTACTGCCGTATTACCTTTACCACACTTACGCCTCTTGCGGTTGTTACTTCCACCACGTAAATGCCAGCTGCCAGTGCCGATAAATTAACCTGAGCGTTATCAGCATCTACTTTAAGATAAATTTCCTGTTTCATCAAGGCGTTAAAAACCTTAAGTGAAATAATTTTTTCTTTTCCATTAAGCGTTATTATGTCTTTAGCAGGATTGGGATAAACTTTAAAATCGGTAGCATGTATTTCGTTAATGGAAGTTGGAAGCAGCGAATCGTTAAAATGAATAGCCCATCCTGTTGCAAAAAAGAATTGTCCGTTTTCCCAGCCGCAAACATAGTTGCCATCTGGAGAAATGGCAATGGCTGTGCCCAATAAACTATCAAACGTTGGCACAAATAAATTATGTGCCGCTAAAATATCTTTGATAAGAATAGGCTGTGGACCCAGCAGCGGATGGTAAATAATGGCATCGCGAATGATGTTGCCAAAATCAAATATTTGACAGTAGCCCACTGCAATTCCGTTTTCTGATACACTGGTGAAGGTAGCAGTTTGGTAATTGGCAGGCACAGCAAAGGTGGTAAACGTATTGGTAGCAAGTTCATACATAAAAGGAGCATTGTCAAAATCACCCACCATTACATTGGAATTGTTAATGGCACTTACCTGCCCACCTGTAACCGGTAATATTGAAGGCGGAACGGATGAGACAATAGAACCTGTAGTCAT
>JAYTNW010000222.1:0-5592 GCA_043748115.1 Bacteroidota bacterium
ACGTGTTCCTGTGCGTATCCACTCCGGGCTTAAGTTGCTCAGGTTATCAATTTGTGCCATAGCATTTGCTGATAGCAACAAGGTAAATCCTAAAACAATACTTGATTTTTTCATTTTGATTTTGTGATTATTACCTTAATTGTACGGGGCTTAAATAAAAAGGTTCCAGTGGAGGTAATGCACATAATAAAACCGGTTTTATGACCAGCCTGTTGTACTGTATGGTGATGACGCTATGCAGGCTTCGGCCGTTTCGTTTTCTGTGCGTTTGCTAACAGAAGTAGTTGCAGCTGCCTGCTGTTATCATTAAGGATGCATCAACGGCAAAACGGTTTTTTAAAACACTTTCACCACAGTAAATGGGAGATTAGAATGGAGGTTTCCTTGTTTACAACCTGTGATTTTAAAGCCGCAAAAAGAAATTGATGGTTAAAGGATTTGGTACGCCATCACTATTTAAACGCCTCACGCAAATCTTCAATCTGTTTTTACTCTGCGTAAAAAATGTGCTTGTTTTGGCTCCATTTTTCTGTAGAGTTATACACCTGTGCAGTTATTCCATCTCTTAACTATAAATCGGCAATAAAAAAAATTTGTTCTTTTTTATCTTTCATAGGTGAAATCGAAAAAACCAAAAAAACAAGAACTTTTTTTAAAAAAAATTTTCAACCCGATTTTTGTTCAAAAATGAGGGTGATTGTGAAAAAAAACCGATCAGTTTCAATATTATTTTTATGTTGATTTGTAAAAGAATTGAATGACGTGCTTTTAATCATGTACACGCATTAGTTCAACAACAAAATTTTAAGTAAGAGTATTCATGTTAAAAGGGGTTAAAAGCCCCATGAAATTGTATCCGCTAAACTAACCAACTTATAAGATCATTTATGGAAGAAGTATTATTAAAAGAGAATAAAGAAAGATTTGTGTTGCTGCCTATAAATTACCCCAAGGTGTGGGAAATGTATAAGAAGCACGAACAAAGCTTTTGGACTGCGGAAGAGATTGATCTTCATCCTGACTTAGTGGATTGGGATACAAAGTTGAACGATGACGAGAAGCATTTTATAAAACATGTGCTTGCCTTTTTTGCTGCCAGCGATGGCATTGTAAACGAAAACCTTGCTGTTAATTTTATGAGTGAGGTGCAAATTCCGGAAGCACGTTGCTTTTATGGTTTTCAGATTATGATGGAAAACATACACAGCGAAACCTACTCCTTATTAATAGATGCATATATTAAGGATCCGAACGAAAAGCGTCATTTGTTTAACGCCATTGAAACAGTGCCTTGCGTAAAGAAAAAAGCGGACTGGGCTTTGCGTTGGATAGCTAACGGAAGTTTTGCTGAGCGCTTAATTGCTTTTGCTGCTGTGGAAGGTATTTTCTTTAGCGGTAGTTTTTGTTCTATATTCTGGTTAAAGAAACGCGGACTTATGCCGGGCTTGAGTTTCAGCAACGAGCTGATAAGCCGTGACGAAGGTTTGCATTGCGATTTTGCATGCTTATTATATAGTATGCTGGAGCATACCAAACTATCACAAGAAGCCGTTCATACACTTATTGCTGATGCTGTTACGCTGGAGCATGAGTTTGTTACGGATGCTTTGCCGGTATCATTAATTGGTATGAACGCTAAACTCATGTGCCAGTATATTGAGTTTGTGGCTGACCGTTTATTGGTGTCGCTCGGTTATGCTAAAATTTACAACACTTCTTGTCCTTTCGATTTTATGGAAATGATTTCCCTGCAAGGCAAAACCAACTTTTTTGAGAAACGCGTGGGCGAATACAAAAAAGCAGGTGTTAACCAAACACAGGAAGCGCAGAAGATCCGTTTTGACGAAGACTTTTAACAACCAACTGTTGATAGCCGGCAGAAAATATTTTATTCTGCCGGCATTTTTATCCGTTAATTTATCCTATCCCAATTGAATAAATTTTTACCACCACCCCTTAACATAAACAAATTATGTACGTAATTAAAAGAGACGGTCGCAAAGAGACAGTAAAGTTTGACAAGATCACAGCACGCATTCAAAAGCTGTGCTATGGTTTAGAGCCTACACATGTAAATGCAGTACACGTTACACAACGTGTTATTGAAGGTGTGTATGATGGTGTAACCACATCAGAACTGGATAACCTGGCTGCTGAAATTGCAGCTACCATGACTGTAAAGCATCCTGATTATGCATCGTTAGCTTCGCGCATTGCCATCTCCAACCTGCACAAAAACACAAAAAAATCTTTCAGCGAAACCATGAAAGATCTTTATACCTACATTGATCCTAAAACAAAAAAGCAGGCACCACTTATTGCTGATGATGTGTGGGAAGTGATTGAAAACAATGCTGACCTTTTGGACAGCACTATTATATATGACCGTGATTTTGGTTACGATTACTTCGGTTTTAAAACACTTGAAAAATCATACCTCTTAAAGCTTTACGGCAAAGTAGTGGAGCGCCCTCAGCACATGCTCATGCGTG
The DNA here is from genome assembly GCA_043748115.1 of Bacteroidota bacterium. GTDB lineage: Bacteria > Bacteroidota > Bacteroidia > AKYH767-A > OLB10 > OLB10. The sequence continues at coordinate 2,493 of JAYTNW010000222.1, forward strand.
TGGCAGTAGGCATTCACAAAACCGATATTGAGTCGGCCATTGAAACCTATAACCTGATGAGCGAGCGCTGGTTTACCCATGCCACGCCAACCTTATTTAATGCAGGCACACCCAAGCCACAATTGTCGAGTTGCTTTTTGTTAACCATGAAAGACGATAGCATTGATGGCATTTACGATACCTTAAAACATACAGCACTCATATCACAAAGCGCAGGCGGCATTGGTCTTAGCATGCACAATATACGCGCAACAGGTTCTTACATTCGTGGCACCAACGGCACCAGCAACGGTATTGTGCCTATGTTGCGTGTGTTTAACGACACTGCCCGTTATGTGGATCAGGGTGGAGGAAAACGCAAAGGCTCTTTCGCTATTTATTTAGAGCCATGGCATGCCGATATTTTTGATTTCCTTGATTTGAAAAAAAACCACGGCAAAGAAGAAATGCGTGCACGCGACCTTTTTTACGCACTGTGGATCCCCGATTTGTTTATGAAACGTGTGGAAGAGGAAGGGGAGTGGAATTTATTTTGCCCTAATGAGTGCCCCGGCTTAAGCGATTGCTATGGTGCCGAGTTTGAATTGCTGTACAACAAATACGTAAGCGAAGGCCGTATGCGCAAAACAGTTAAAGCGCGCGATCTTTGGGGAGCAATATTAGAATCACAAGTAGAAACAGGTACGCCTTACATGTTATATAAAGATGCATGTAATGAAAAAAGCAACCAGAAAAATTTAGGAACTATAAAAAGCTCCAACCTGTGTACAGAAATTATTGAATACACTGCACCCGATGAAGTGGCAGTTTGTAACCTAGCATCACTTGCGTTGCCACGGTTTGTAAACAATGGCAGCTTTGACCACCAGAAGTTATTTGACATAACCTATGTGGCAACAAAAAACCTGAACAAGATTATTGACATAAATTACTATCCCGTTCCTGAAGCGCGCAACAGCAACATGCGCCACCGCCCCATTGGTTTAGGCGTGCAGGGATTGGCCGATGCATTTATATTATTAGGCCTGCCGTTTGAAAGCGAAGAAGCACGTTTGCTGAACCGCGAAATTTTCGAGACCATTTATTATGCTGCACTTACAGCATCTAAAGACCTTGCAACCATTAACGGCCCATACAGTAGCTATAAAGGTTCTCCTATATCGCAAGGTATTTTCCAGTTTGATATGTGGAATGTAAAACCAACGGATCGTTGGGAGTGGGATGTATTGCGCGAAGAAATTTTAAAGCACGGTGTGTACAACAGTTTACTGTTAGCGCCTATGCCAACAGCCAGCACCTCACAAATATTAGGTAACAACGAATGTTTTGAGCCTTATACCAGCAACATTTACACACGCAGGGTATTAAGCGGTGAGTTTATTGTTGTAAACAAACATTTACTGCGCGACTTAGTACGACTTGACCTTTGGAATGCTGACATTAAAAATAAAATTGTAGCAGCCAACGGCAGTGTGCAGGATATTGATGAAATACCTGCCAACATAAAAGAGATTTACAAAACCGTTTGGGAAATAAAACAACGCGCTATAATTGACTTAGCTGCTGACCGTGGTGCATTTATTGACCAAAGCCAGTCGCTTAATTTATTTATACAGGACCCCAATTTTGCAAAGCTGAGCAGCATGCATTTTTACGGCTGGAAAAAAGGATTAAAAACAGGCATGTACTACCTGCGCACCAAAGCAGCTACGGATGCTATTAAGTTTACCGTTGAAGGCCACAACAACCACAACCACGTTGCCACCACACAACCGGAAACTGCTGCAGTAAATGCAGTAACCGCTGATGTGATGATGGCTGAAATAAGTTGTAGTATTGATAACAAGGATGATTGTTTGGCATGTGGATCGTAAAATGTAAGTAAGTATTACAAACAGTAAAGACCCCATGCAGTGATGTGTGGGGTTTTGTTTTTTTTTATTAAATTTGTTCTATGCCCGAAATAAGCAGATTTTACGGAATAATTATACGGATGTTTTTCTTTGACCATCTGCCAGCACATTTCCATGCTGAATATGGAGATTTTAAAGCACAGGTAAATATTTTAACAGGTGATGTTATTGAAGGCAAATTGCCACGAAGAGCGTTGCGATTAATTCAGGACTGGAGTGAGTTGCACAGGGACGAATTGATGGAAAATTACAAAGCCACACAAGAGCAGGGTGGAATAATTAAAAAAATTAAGCCATTAGAATAACATGAGAACCATTAAGAACATACTATCTGTTAAGCCTTACCACATAACAGTGCTGTTTGATAACAATGAAATGCGCGATATAAATTTTGAAACTATCATAAGTAAATTTCCCGTGTTAAAGGATCAAAAAGTTTTTAACGCTGTTACACTGGATGATTACCCTACTTTAAAATGGGATAATCTGGCTACGATTAGAGATTATGATGGAAAAGAAATTAAAACAGCATTAGACTTTTGTCCTGATACGCTGTACGTATTAAGTAAAGAGGTGAAATGATTGTTTGGCATGTGGATCCCTCGTAGGCGCGAGCGTCCTTCGCTCGTGACGTTTTATTCAGTTTGCATCTTGCAAACAAGAAATGTTACTTTGCCAGTACATGAGCGAAAAGTACAAAGTATTTCCTGATGGCCTATACTTTGTTACTATGACAACTGTAGGTTGGATTGATGTTTTTACCCGAGCCACGTACTGCGATGAAATAATTAAAAACCTTAATTACTGTATTGATAACAAAGGACTAAAAGTATTTGCGTTTTGTATTATGCCCTCGCACATACATTTGATTGCAAAATGCGATGAGGGAATTAATTTAAGCGATGTATTGCGCGACTTTAAAAGTTACACAGCAAAACTACTTTTAAAAATGATTGAAGAAAGCCAAACGGAAAGCAGGCGAGAATGGCTGTTGTACATGTTTGAGTTTTTCGGAAAGAAAAATGCACACAACGCTAAGTATCAATTCTGGCAACACAACAACCACGCGTTTGATTTATTCAGCAATAAATTTATTGATCAAAAGGTAGCTTATATTCATAACAATCCGGTTGAAGCAAGAATAGTTACAGAGCCACATTTTTATGTTTATAGCAGTGCCAATGAGT
>JAYTNW010000223.1:0-2178 GCA_043748115.1 Bacteroidota bacterium
TGGTGCCGGTCGTGTTGCAGCAGGCACTTCTGGAAATGGCACTGATGTAAGTATGATTTTAAGTGCCGGACCCTTTTCAATTAATGCAGGTGATTCCATAAAAGTTGCATTTGCCCTTGTTGGCGGGGATAACCTAACAGACATTACTTCTGCAGCACAGGCGGCTCAAATTAAGTACACCAGTGTAGGTATAACCGATATAAATAGTCTGGAAGATTTTTCGGTGTATCCAAATCCATCCAGTACCTATTTTATCGTTCAATGGAAAGCAACAGACCAAACATCAGCTCTTGTGGAGCTTTTTAATGCGAAGGGGCAAAAAGTATTTGAGAAAACATGCTTTGCCTCCAAAGGCAACAGTGCCCAGGTAAGCATTGTAACAAGCAATTTTTCCAAAGGTATTTACACGCTAAAGGTAACTGACAATGGAAAAATAAGAGTAAAGAAAGTAGCTGTATATTAATGAGGGGTTGCCTCTATACAAAATAAGGATATGACTAATCGAGAAAAGCTTGAATTTTTAAAACGTGATTTTATTGCCTGTCTAAAAAAACTTAAAGGCAATGAAAAACCAGTTTGGGGTGTTATGGATGCCCAACAAATGATAGAACATATGGGTGAAGCTTTCATTGCGGCAACAGGAGCATTAAATTTAAACCTGATGGCGCCAATAGAAAAAGTAGAAGCCATGTTAGCCTTTGTGATGAGCGAAAAAGAATTTAAGCCCAATACAAAGAATGTCTTAATGGGTGAAACTCCGGCTCCACATAAGTTTGCAAGTATGGAGGAAGCAGTTCTAAAACTTGAGAAGGCTGTACTTCGGTTTGAGAAGCATTATCAAACCCACCAAGAGAAAAAAGAAATGAATCCCTTTTTCGGGCCATTAAACTTCGAACAACAAACACAGTTGTTGCATAAGCATGCAATGCATCACCTTAAGCAATTTGAATTGATTTAGCAATCATTAAATTTCTTTCGATGAAGCCGTGTGGTTATAAAATGAGTGATGATTTATTCTTTGCATGATGTGGCTCCTTATTTTTTCATGCTTTGAACTTTCGCTATCATTGCAACGCAACAAAGCGACTTTAACTTTCTTATGAATTCAAACATGATCATTGGTCCTGCTTATCCGCTTCGTGGAGGTATAGCCAATTTGAACGAGGTTTTGTGTGATCATTTTAACAAGAGCGGACAGCCAAGTGAAATTGTTTCATTTACCCTGCAATACCCTGACTTTTTGTTCCCAGGGAAAAGTCAGTTTGAGACCTCCAAAATCACCCACCCCTTCCCTATTCATCCGCTGATTAATTCTGTTAATCCACTAAGTTGGTGGCGTGCCTCGCGATTTATCAAAAAACAAAATCCGGCATTTGTTGTCATTCGCTATTGGTTACCTTTCATGGCGCCTTGTTTGGGCACTATTGCCAGGTTATTAAGATCAAAAAACATTAAGATAATTGCCATTACAGATAATGTTATTCCTCACGAAAAAAGAGCGGGCGACAAAATACTGACACGATATTTTATTAATTCATGTGATGGATTTATGGTGATGTCAGAAAGTGTGAAAAGTGACATTGCATTGTTCAACCAAAACAAGCCGGTGTTGTACACTCCTCACCCTGTTTATTCAATTTTTGGTGACGGAGTAAGCAAAGCACAAGCTTGCGAAAAACTAGGTCTTGATCCACAATACAAGTACATTTTATTTTTTGGATTTATCAGAAAATACAAAGGATTGGATATTTTGATTGAGGCGTTGTCATTCTCAAAAATCGAACAAGTTAAACTTATAGTTGCAGGTGAGTTTTATGAGGATAAATCGGAGTACTTGGCCCTGATTGAAAAGCACGATTTAAAGGATAAGGTCATACTGGCTGATGAATATATTGCCAAAGAAGCCGTTAAATACTATTTCAGCGCATGCGATGTTGTTGTGCAACCCTATCGCAATGCAACGCAAAGTGGGGTAACACAAATTGCATATAGCTTTAACAAACCAATGATTGTAACTCGGGTTGGCGGTTTGCCAGAAATGGTGACCCACAACGTTTCAGGTTATGTTACTGCTCCAGAACCGTCTGCCATTGCTGAGGCTATTGATTTGTTTTACAACGCTGAGAAAAAGAACGAATTTGAGCAAGGTGTTGAAAAAGAAAAAAAACGCTTTGGCTG
>JAYTNW010000224.1:0-7047 GCA_043748115.1 Bacteroidota bacterium
TTTATCTGTTTTTCCTTCTTTCAAGTAAAGTCTTTCTTTTTGAATGGTTAGCTCCCTGTCCATGCCAATTTCAGCTTCTATCTTATCAAAAACTTTTACGGCCTCTGCTGGTTTTCCTGCAAAAACAAGTGACTGCGCCCATTGGTAGTAGTAGTCTATGCGCGATGGGTTGGCCTTCACCAATGCTTCATAAACTCCTACCGCTTCATTCCATTTATTGCTTCTTTGATAAAGTTCGGCTAATAGCAACTTGTACCATTCGTTACTTGGATTTAATGTGTTGGCTGTGCGCGCAAACGTAATAGCATCAGCATATCTTTTTTTAGAAGCATATAATTGAGCAATTTCATATGCAGAAGCATCGTTCTTCGGATCTATTTTCAGGCATTGTGCAAACAAATCCATAGCCTTGCTGTCATTGCCCAGCATTTTTTCTTTGTTGGCATTAACGAAGTTGTACATGAGGTTTGATCTCTGCTCTTCCGTTAACACGTTTTTTTTACCGGCAGGGGCTGAGGCAGTTTTTTCTCCGCTTTTACACGATGGTAAAAGAAAACTTGCGGCCAATGCCACACTCATAAAAAGAGATAAGGGACGTAAAACCATTTTTTGTGTTTTTATGATCGGGTGCTATAGTCACCCATACTCAGGTCATCGGCTTTGGCGGAATAAACACATCCACTGCCTATCATGCTATTGTTGATAGTGGCTTGTGTAATGCTCGATCCCTTTTGAATAATACTGTTAGAAACAACACTGCCTATAATTTTTGTTTTATCACCAATGCTAACCTTAGGTCCCACCACTGAGTTGGTAATCTCTACTCCATCTGCAATGTAGCACGGTTGAATGATAACGCTGTTGTTGATTTTAGCCGATGCAGCAATTTTCCCTTCTGGATATTTGATTTCCAGCATTCGTCCATTGGTGTAATTGGTCGCATCCTTGTTGCCACAATCCAACCACTCTATCACTTTACCGGGCACCAATTTTTTGCCTTTGCTCTTCATGTTTTCCATGGCATTGGTGAGTTGGTATTCGCCTTTGTCTTTAATGTTGTTATCAATCAAATATTGCAATTCGCTTTTAAGGTTTTCACCGTCTTTAAAATAATAAATGCCAATGATGGCAAGGTCGGAGACAAACTCAACGGGTTTTTCTATAAAATCGGTAATTACATTTTCTTTGTTCACCTTTACTACACCAAACTGGCGAGGATCTTCTATTTGATTTACCCAAATGGTTCCGTCACTCTCCGGGTCAATATTGGCTTCGCTTCTAAATAAGGTATCGGCAAAGGCAACAACCACCTTTCCTGTAAGGGCAGAGGCTGCACATAAAATGGCATGCGCTGTTCCCAAAGGCTCGTCTTGGTAATGAATGGTGCCTTTAGCGCCCAGCGTGGAAGCTATATTCACCAAGGTGTCCTCCACTTCTTTGCCGAAACGGCCTACAACAAAAGCCATTTCATCAACTTTCTCCGGACAAACTGTTATGATGTCTTCCATTAAATGTTGCACAATGGGTTTCCCGGCAACAGGAATCAAAGGTTTAGGTACCGTTAAGGTGTGAGGCCGCATACGCTTGCCCATGCCTGCCATTGGTATTATAATTTTCATACTTAAATGTTAAGTTTAAAGAGGCGCAAAAGTAAAGTTATTTCCACTATTTACGAATTTTTACTCGAAGCTTCAGGTGTTGTTTGTCATAAGGCCTCATATAAAGCCTGTTTAGGTATGTTTTTGATTCAAGAGATGTGCCTCTGCTTTATGCAAATCCGCTAGGGTGTCAACAGCTATTGTTTCGGTAAAGGTTTCTTTGGTTTGTATAACATAGCCGTTTTGCAACCAACGCAATTGTTCTAGCGATTCGGTTATTTCTAAAGATGACGGTTGCAGCCGCGTGATCTGTTGTAAGGTTTCACTACGGTAAGCATACATTCCTATGTGCTTGTAAACGGGATGCTCGATTATGGCTTTTTCCGAATTTCCTCCACGGTGATAGGGTATGGTGCTGCGACTGAAATAGAGCGCTCGCCCGCTTTGCGTGAGTACGGCTTTTACCACATTGGGGTCGTTAAATTCTGCCGTGTTATCAATGCGTTTTACCAAAGTTGCAATGGCTATTCCTTCATCGGTAAAACAATGCACCAGGTCGTTAATCTGTGCAGGGTCAATAAATGGCTCATCACCTTGCACGTTTACAACTACCTTATATTGTTTTTCTTCCCGTCTCATGGCTTCTGCAATTCTGTCGGTGCCGCTGCTGTGGTGCGGATCCGTCATTACCACGGTGGCATTAAAGGTGGCTGCATGGTCTGCAATCCGCTGGTCATCGGTGGCAATTATTATGTGATGAACAGAGGTTGCCTTTGTTACCTGCTCATAAACACGTTGCAACATGGTTTTGCCATGTATAAGCGCCAATGGTTTACCCGGAAACCGTGAAGATGCATAGCGTGCCGGTATAACGGCAATAGCGGGGAGAACGTTTTCTGCACTCATGCTTTATTCGGCTGATAATTGGGCTGCCAGCTGAGCCAAACAATATCCAAAAAATTGAAGTTGTGGTTGCTGATTTTCAGAATCATCCATCAAGCTGGAATGAAATTTTTGCCATAACTCTGTATCAGCATCAGCAGTGGGTATGCAATAGTACTGTGGTGTATTTCTTAATTTGGTGTATATCATAATAAACGCACAGGGCTTGCTTTCGCCTTTGCGGTAAATGCCTTTAAACTCCACTTTTCTTTCGGCCATTTCAATAGGCTGAAAATCTTTTAGCGTGTAACCCTCCTTCATGGGAAGTTTGTTGTTCAGTTGCAGCTTGTAGCCAACAGAACCAAACAGGTATTCGCCTGATGATGTAGGAGCAATTTTTGTGTTTTGAGCCTTAACGCCTAGCGTAAAGGCTGCCACCAAGAGTACGGAAATAATATATTTACAGTTGAGCATGGTGCGAAAATAAGAAAACAGGCGGTGTAGTTTGCATGAGCATTGCCATTGCCGCCAAAACGTTTTTGATATGGCCTTTTGCAATGCCCTTTAGCCTAAAACATTACCTTTGCAGCCTTTTACAATTGACTATGGCCAAAGCCTTATCGCTACAAGAATTAGAGGAGGTTGCTTTCCACCGCAAGGAGGTGAAAGTGGATGGAGCAGTGCTGAAAAATATGATGGATTCTTTCGATTTTTTGGTTGGCTTTTCCAAAGATAAAATCATTTACGGGATCAACACCGGCTTTGGCCCCATGGCTCAGTTTAAAATAGAAAAAGAGGACCTTCACCAATTGCAGTATAACCTCATTCGAAGTCATTGCAGCGGAGCCGGATCCGTTTTAAATGAAGTGTATGCACGCAGCGTGGTAATGGCAAGGCTAAATAATTTTTTGCAAGGGCACTCCGGTGTAAGCCCTGAAGTGGCTCTGTTGCTTGCCGATTTTTTAAACAAAAAGGTGGTTCCCGAAATTTTTGAACTTGGTGGCGTTGGTGCCAGCGGTGACTTGGTGCAACTGGCGCACTTGGGCCTTAACCTAATCGGGGAAGGGTATGTGTATGTGAACGGAAACCGTCAATCTGCACCGGAGGTTTTTACGCAAATGGAGATGAAACCCCTTACCTTGCAGTTGCGAGATGGGCTAGGCATCATTAACGGCACATCGTGCATGACAGGGATTGGCGCAGTGAACTTGGTTTATGCAAGGAGGTTGCTTGATTGGTCACTTATGTCGTCAGCTATAATAAATGAAGTGGTCGAGTCTTTTGACGATTCTTTTTCAAAGGAACTTAACGGAGTAAAGCTTCACGAAGGACAAAAGTTTGTAGCCGAAGAGTTGCGGACGTTTTTAAAGGACAGTAAAATGATCAGAAGCCGCAAGGAGCTTTTTAGTGATGAGGGTGAGCTTTCTCGCTCTGAGTTTAAAAATAAGATACAGGAATATTACAGCATAAGATGTGTCCCGCAGATTTTAGGACCCGTTTATGATACTTTGGCATTTGCCATAAAAGTTGTTGAGAATGAACTTAACAGCACCAACGATAACCCTGTGGTGATACCGAGCGCTGATAATGTTTTTCATGGTGGTAATTTTCATGGTGATTATGTCTCGTTTGAAATGGATAAGATAAAAATGGCCACGGCAAAGGTTTCTGTGCTAGCCGAAAGGCAATTAAATTTTTTGCTCAACCATAAACTCAATGGCAAATTCCCTCCATTTTTAAATGGTAAAAAACCGGGATTTAATTTTGGTTTGCAAGGCATGCAGTTTATGGCTACCAGCACCACTGCCGAAAATCAGGTGCTAAGCAATTCTGTTTATGTACACAGCATACCAAACAATAACGACAATCAAGACGTGGTAAGCATGGGAACCAACAGCGCTATGATGGCAAAACGGGTAATTGATAACAGCTTCCGCATCATGAGTGTGTTGGTGATGGCTGTTTGTCAGTGCGTGGATCTGCTGCCCGAGGAAGAGAGACAAAGGCTGTGTCCGCAAACGCAAAAGTTTTATTCTCATATTCGTAATGTTGTACCCAGCATTGGAGAGGACGTTCCGCAATTCGAGAACATTCAAAAAGTGAATACCCTCATTAAAGAAAATAAATATACAGCATGAATTGCGCATTGGTAACGGGTGCATCGCGCGGGCTTGGAAAGGCCATTGCGCTTCAATTGGTGAAAGATCATGCTGTGCATGTGCTGGTTAACTTTTCCTCAAATAAAGAAGCGGCTGAAAGCACTCTTCAAGAAGTAATAAACGCAGGTGGTACTGGCGAAGTGCTGCAATTTAATGTGCAACACAAAGAAGAGGTGAATGCTGCAATGAATTTGTGGCATGAAAAAAATCAAGGAAGTTTTATTTCTATTTTGGTGAATAATGCAGGCATTACTCGCGATGGGTTGTTCATGTGGATGCCTGAAAAAGATTGGGATGATGTGATTAATATTTCCGTTAAGGGAATGTACAATGTGACACAAAGCGTTATTAATCCCATGCTACGTAAACGTTCAGGACGCATCATTAACGTGGCATCGCTTTCTGGACTTAAAGGCGTTCCTGGGCAAACAAATTATTCTGCTGCAAAAGGAGCTATGATTGCAGCCACCAAAGCGCTGGCACTGGAAGTAGCAAAAAGAAAAATTACCGTTAACGCTGTGGCACCCGGATTTATTAAAAGCGACATGACAGAGGCTTTGGATGAAAAGGAGTTGAGTAAGTTGGTTCCCATGGAACGTTTCGGTAATCCTGAAGAAGTGGCACACCTTGTTAGTTTCCTGGCATCTGACAAAGCATCATACATCACCGGAGAAGTGATTAATATTAACGGAGGAATATATTCGTAAAATGGCAAACAGGGTTGTGATCACCGGCATCGGTATTTATTCCTGCATAGGCAAAAACCTGGCTGAGGTAACCGATTCTCTTTACAAAGGAAAAAGTGGGATTGTTTTTGAAGAAGAAAGAAAAGTGCTGGGTTATCGTTCTGCTTTAACCGGACATGTTACAGACCCCGATCTAAAGCCGTTTTTAGGAAGACGTGAGCGCATTGGCATGGGACAACCTGCCATGTATGCCTATATGGCCACTAAAGATGCTTTGCTAAACACAGGGATTGATATTGATTTTTTAGATAAGAATGAAACAGGTATCATTTATGGCAACGACAGCACCGCGGCATCTGTAATTGAAACGGTAGATAAAGCCAGGAAAAAAAAGGATAACATGCTCATCGGCAGTGGAGATATTTTTCAAAACATGAACTGCACTGTGAACATGAATCTAAGCACTATTTTTAAATTGAAAGGGATAAACTTTACACTTAGTGCCGCCTGCGCATCAGGCTCTCATGCTATTGGCATGGGGTATTTTTTAATACAACAAGGTTTGCAAGATCGTATTATTTGTGGAGGCGCACAAGAAGTTAATCCCAGTGCGATGAGCAGTTTTGACGGATTAGGAACTTTCTCTACAAGGGAAAATGAGCCTGCTAAAGCGTCTCGCCCCTTCGATCGCGACCGTGATGGACTTATACCTTCCGGTGGTGCTGCCACGGTAATTATTGAATCGCTGGAGTCGGCCCAAAGGCGAGGGGCACCAATTTTAGGCGAGATCATCGGGTATGGTTTTTCTTCAAATGGTGATCATATTTCCAATCCCAATTTTGATGGTCAATATCGTTCGCTTAACATGGCCTTAAAACAGTCGGGTATTAACGCTTCACAAATTGACTACGTAAATGCCCATGCAACTTCTACCCCTGCCGGTGATGGCATTGAAGCAAAAGTAATTGGCGAAGTGCTTGGCAATAAAGTTCCCGTGAGCTCCACAAAAAGCATGACAGGCCATGAGTGCTGGATGGCAGGTGCTAGTGAAATTGTGTATTCATTATTGATGATGGAAAATGATTTTGTGGCACCCAATATTAATTTCGAAAATCCTGATGCCGATACTGCCGGTATAAACATTGCCGCGAAAACATTAGAGCGTAACTTGGATTATTTTTTGTCCAACTCATTTGGCTTTGGCGGAACCAACTCTGCACTAATCGTGAAAAAATTTAAAGGCTAAATTAAATTAGGTAACCGTTGCACACCTTTTAAGTAAAAGCAATATCGTTTTTCGAGCAACCAGCAATGGCATTGGTTTTTTATTTTATCTAAGTACTTAGTCTAGCAGATGTGCCATACTTAAAATGAAAGCAACCGATTTTTAACACCTTTTTCAAGTTTGTTAGGTAATGATTTTGCATTGACTTTACTGTGTTTGCTTTTGGTTGGTCATGCACACTTTTTTTCAGGGTGTATGAAATGGCTGCACATAGCATAAACTTGTTTGCACTTGTTTTGCCGCAGGTAAAAGTCAGTTTATTGGACACAGGTAATGGTTTTTCAAAGAGCGCTTTTTTCTTGGATGCCGAAAAGTGTTTTCGTTTTAATTATTCTTTAATACAATCGTAATCACACTTGTCCAAGAAAAAAAAATAATCCCTGACTTTTGAGGGTCAGGGAAAAAGCCGAATGTTGTAGTTACTACACATCAACATA
>JAYTNW010000225.1:0-2166 GCA_043748115.1 Bacteroidota bacterium
CAAACAATTTCATTTAAGGAAGAGGTTATGCTTTTTGAGAAAAAAGTTATTCTCGTAAGTGCTTTTGCTATTTCCTCCTCTGTAGTTTTACGTTTCATCATATCACTTAACATGGTAATCTTGGTGAGGCCACTGCCTATGTCATCATGTATGTCACGAGCTATGCGAACACGAATGCTTTGCGCTTCACGTTGCTTTTCCGTTTCGACCAATTCCACTTGCGCACTTTTTAGTTCATGATAGGCATTTTCAATGATGCGATTTTTTTCTGTAAGCAACACTGCTGCTCTATGACGTTCTCGATATCGTTTAAAAATAAACAAGATGGTTAATAGCAGTAAAATAATTGAGCCGGCAAGAAAAATACGCATCTGTTTCTGTCGCTGTATCTCCACAACATTTACCGCCCTTTCCTTTTCAAAGTCGAAATCCATTTTTGCTTTTGTCATGGCCCTAATCTTATCAGCATTCAGATCCTCGCTGTAAGCAGTAAAAGCAGAATCAAGTACACTATACGCTTCAGGAATTTTTCCTGCCGAAGCAAGCGATAATGCCAATGCCCTGTTTACTTGACTGTTGTCATCCATTTCCTCTGTTTGGTCAGCCAATGCCCTGGCTTTTTGCATTAGCAGGAGTGATTCATTGATGCGGCCTTTTATTAAATCTACTTTTCCCTGATAGGTATAAAAGCTCATCAAGTATTCTTCGTTTTGCTCCTCATCTAAGCGCAACCTTATTTCATCCAAATAAGTTTGGCATGAATCAAACGCTTTCATTTCAATAAACACCTCTACCAAATCCAAGGCCGATCCTGTAACGAAACGAGAATTAATTTCTTTGAAAAGATAATAGGCCTTCTTTCGATAATAATAAGCACTATCTAAATTTATCTTTCCACTCATATAGTAAGTACTTATCAACTCATAAGCGATAGCAAGTTCCTGTTTATAGTCGTATCCTTTCAACACCTCTACTGCCTGTTGAGCGTCAGCATAAGATTGCTGAATATCTTCCATTTCTCGGTGGCAGGTAGCCATGTAGGTGTAAGCAGTGGCAATGTCTTTTACGCTGTTTAATTCTTGCGCTTTAGTTAAAAACTGCTGAAAATATTTTAACTGGCTTACATAATCACCAGTGTTGAAATAAGAAATGCCTACTTGTTTGTTAAACCCCATTTCATAACGCGACAATACTTTCTTTTCCTCCCCTACTTTGCTTTTTGATTGATACATTGCTGCCCTCGCCAATCCCTGTTTTGCAAATTTTCGCATGGTATCTAACTCCCCTTGCCGAAAATATTCGCCATTTAACAACAACAGCGCATTAAAATAAAGTGTGTCTGTATTTCTAAAAAAATCTGGAGTGGGGCTGTTTTTAATCACGTTACGTAAACTATCAATCCGTTGTGTTTCTGCACTTAGTTTACCGAAACCAAACACAAACAACAGCGCAACAATCCATTTAGTAGAAGGCAGGGAGGTGTAAAAAGTCATATCAAAATATCATTTAGTTATTCCCATTACACATTCTTTAATCTCATTAAAATAGTTATCCATACGAAACCTCCATCGTTTTAAGGTTAACCAATATTCGCTTCTCTATGATTGCCGATGGCGTAATTTCCGTAATATCTTTTATTAACTCCCATGCAGCCATGTTTGCCAATATGCCATTTGTTGCTGCCATGGAAGGTGCCTGTTGCGCATTGTTAAATGTTTGTACAAATTCAGGTTGCTCAGAAATAGCATCAGCCCAACTTTCAAAAACCGTCTCATAAGGCCGGGTGTGGTAACCCATTAGTGGGCCAACCAACCCTTGGTAGCACATGTAGCCGCATTTTATATATTTAAACCTGTGCTTAACACACAACGCTGATGCCCACAACACCAAATCAACAGGCTTGTCGGCAGCTAAAACCAGGTAATCTGCTTTGCTATTTGTTTCAAGAATGCGTTCCAGCACTTCGGGTGATGTTATCTTGAGGTTTATAGATTGTATGTCACAATCAGGGTTAATTTCACGGAGGCGATTGGCGGCTACATCCGCTTTGTTATGTCCAATGTTTTTATTAGAAAATAAAACTTGTCGGTTTAAATTCGATTCTTCAACCTTATCATCATCAATAAGTGTTATTTTTCCTACACCCCCTGCAGCCAAGGATAGCGC
>JAYTNW010000226.1:0-6630 GCA_043748115.1 Bacteroidota bacterium
GATGAGAACAAGAAGCTGTTTGCCACCACTCGCAAAATAGAAACGTTGGAAGAAGCAATCAAGAAAGCAGATGTATTTATTGGCTTAAGCAAAGGCAACATTTTGTCGCAGGACATGCTACGATCGATGGCGGCTAAGCCCATTGTGTTTGCCATGGCCAACCCCGATCCGGAAATTACTTATGAAGATGCGCTTGCTGCCCGTGAGGATGTGATTATGGCCACAGGGCGCAGCGATTTTCCTAATCAGGTGAATAATGTAATTGGTTTCCCGTTTATTTTCAGAGGCGCTTTGGATGTGCGTGCCACGCAGATAAACGAAGAGATGAAACTGGCAGCGGTTCACGCCATTGCGCAATTGGCAAGGCAGCCTGTGCCTGAAATGGTGAACCTTGCTTACAACACTAAAAATTTACAGTTTGGCCCGGAATATATTATACCCAAACCCTTAGACCCACGGCTGATTTACACGGTAGCTCCAGCAGTGGCGCGTGCTGCTATTGATAGCGGAGTGGCTCAAATTAAAATCCACAATTGGGATTTGTATATTGAAGACCTTAAGAAGCGTTTAAACCTGGACAATAAGCTTATACGTGCAATTGTTACCAAAGCAAAAAATAATCCGCAGCGTGTAGTGTTTGCCGAAGCCGACAATTACAAAATTTTAAAAGCAGCACAGCAAGTAAGAGAAGAAGGAATTGCCAAGCCTATTTTGCTGGGCAATAAAAAGCGCATTGCCAAAATTGTAGAAGAAAATAGTTTGAACATTGAAGGCATTCCTATTGTGGATCCGCGCGAAGAAACGGAGTACCTCAACACCTTTGGCGAATTGTTTTTTGAAAAGGCACAGCGCAAGGGCTACTCGCTTTACGAAGCAAAAAAAATAATGCGTGAACGTAATTATTACGGAGCCATGATGGTTGAAACAGGACAGGCCGATGCACTGATATCCGGCCTTACGAGAAACTATGCTGACACCATAAGGCCTGCCTTGCGCATTATAGGCGTGCAGGAGCATGCTACACGGGTGGCCGGCATGTACATTATGATGACCAAAAAAGGCCCGTTGTTTTTTGCAGATACCACCATTAATGTAAACCCTACCGTGGAAGATCTGGTGGAGATAACATTGCTAACGGCCAAAGCTGTTCAGCAGTTTAATATAAAACCGAGAATATCGCTTCTCTCCTTCTCTAATTTCGGCACCTCCAACAATCCATCTGCAGTAAAGGTGAGGCAGGCCGTAGAAAAACTACACAATAAATTTCCGGGTATGATTGTAGATGGTGAAATGCAGGCCAACTTTGCACTTAACATGCAATTGCTGCAAGACAACTATCCCTTTTGTGAATTGATAAATGGAGGTGTTAACACACTCATTTTCCCAAACCTAGATGCCGGTAACATTGCCTATAAGCTGTTGCAGGAAATGGGTGCTGCTGAAGCCATTGGGCCGGTGTTATTGGGCATGAAAAAACCGGTACACGTGCTTCAATTAGGTAGCAGCGTTCGTGATATTGTAAACATGGTGACCATTGCCGTGGTAGATGCGCAGAGTAGAAAATAAACTTTATGTTACCTCATTTAACTTGTGGCTAAGACGATTTAACAGCTTGAAAACACCACGTGCTGTGGCTGTTAACTTATAAATTTATTACAGGAATTAAAAAAAATGTACGATTACATTACCGGAAATATTACTCAAAAGACGGCCACATTTGTGGTGGTGGAAGCCCACGGGGTTGGTTATCTACTTCATGTTTCATTGCACACCTTTACGCGATTAAAGGATATGCAGCAAGCAAAAATTTTTACCCATCTATCCATCAAGGAAGATGCACATACCTTGTTTGGTTTTGCTGATGAAGATGAGCGCACGCTGTTTCGCCATCTTATTTCCGTATCGGGTGTGGGTCCAAGCACTGCGCGCATGATGCTTTCATCACTATCATCAGCAGAGCTTTACCAGGCCATCACTACAGGGCAGGTAGCAGTGATAAAAAAAATAAAAGGCATTGGTGATAAAACTGCCCAGCGTATCATCCTCGACCTCAAGGACAAATTGATTAAGTACGATATTTCATCTCCTATTTTAGAGTCTTCCCACAATACAACAAAGGACGAAGCGTTAAGTGCTTTACTTACCTTGGGATTTACCCGCGGTGTAGCAGAAAAAGAGTTGGACAAATTATTGAAAAGCGCAGAGCCACACACGGTAGAATCACTCATAAAGGCAGCCCTGAAAAACCTTTAGAAGAAGTTTACTGGCAAAGATCAAATGCGGCAATAATGCCGGGTTGCTTTCCCTGTGAGCCTACATGGCGGTGTTAAGCGGTGTTTTAACACGTAAAAACATGTATAAAACTACCCTCACATATGCTCAACGTATATGGTTTTTTGTTTTATTTTTAGCCGGAATAAATACCCAGTAACTATATATTGAGTCATCCTAAACATTTCACATTTTGCAAGGTTTAAAATTTCTTAAATATTCGGCCCTCAGCGTTTTCGCATTTCCGTTTTTTTATGTGAGCGGAGGCGGCAGCCCATCTACTTTCTCTCCTTACAACGATAAATCAGGAACATTAACCATTCCTGTACCAGAAGACACTTCGCGTAAGGACACCTCTAAGTTGCCTTATCCTTTTAACGACAGGCTTACTGATCCCTATTCCAATTCCTATGACAACAGCCCATTGTATGGTAGCGACCCTTCCAATATTAAAAGTTCGATAGAGTACAATCCCGATACAAGAGAATATGATATTAACGAAAACATAGGCAACGGCTTTTATCGCAATCCTTCCTACATGACTTTTGAAGAGTTTAAGGAGGATGAGTTTAAGCGTTCCACCAAAAAATATTGGAAAGACCGCTCAGATGGTGAAGATGCCATTTCGCGTAAACCACTGATCCCGAAAATTTATGTAGGTGGCGAAGCTTTTGACCGTATTTTTGGAGGCAACACCATTGATATTCGCCCGCAAGGCTCAGCCACGCTTGATTTTGCCTATAAGATACAGCGTACCGACAATCCGCAGATACCCGAAAAACAAAGACGTATTGGATCCTTTGATTTTCAAGAGCAGATACAGATGAACGTGATTGGCAACATTGGCGAAAAAATGAAACTAAGTGTTAACTACAACACCGAAGCTAGTTTCGATTTCGAAAACCAGATGAAACTGGAATACACCGGTTACGAAGATGAGATTATCCGGAAAATTGAAGCAGGTAACGTAAGCCTTCCATTAACGGGTTCGCTCATTCGCGGTAGCCAGAGTTTATTTGGTATAAAAACACAATTGCAGTTTGGTAAACTGGGTGTAACAACTATTTTCTCTCAACAAAAAGGACAGGCCAGCACCATAAATGTTCCACCGGGTGGAGGACAAATTACCAATTTTGAAATTGAAAGTGACCAGTACGAAGAGAACAGACACTTCTTTATTTCCCAATATTTTTACGATAACTACGATAAATCACTGGCGCAGCTGCCCACTATTTTGTCGGCAACAAGCATTACAAAAATTGAGGTGTGGGTAACACAAACCAACTTTAACTCATCTGACAATACCCGTGATCTGGTGGCCTTGCAGGATTTGGGAGAGTACAATTATTTCGCTACCAGTTTTGTGGGACAGGGAAGTTCGGTGTATCCGTCAGACACCTTATCAAACGACCTTTACAAAAAACTGAACACCACTTATAGCGGTGTACGTAACTTTCAAAGTGCAGCCTCTGTACTTGACCCATTGGCATCACAGTTTAATTTTTCGCCTCAGCAGGATTATGAGTTAATGACCAACGCTAAAAAACTTAGTGCATCTGATTTCAGCTATAACGAAAGGTTAGGTTACATTTCGCTTAACAACGAATTGCGTAACGACCAAGCATTGGCTGTTGCCTTTGAATATACCATTGCCGGAAAAGTGTATCGCGTAGGTGAACTTACCACCACGGGTATTGACCCTTCCAAATCACTTATTGTTAAGTTGGTGCGTGGTCGCAACTTTAACACTGCCCTGCCAAGTTGGAAGTTGATGATGAAAAACGTTTACAACCTCAATGCATTCCAGATATCAAGGGATAAATTTAAATTAGACATTCTTTACTTCGACAATGCGGTAGGGAGTGATGTGCGTCAAATTCCCGAACCCAATGAACCCAACCTTGCAGGGCAAAGCCTTATTCGCGTGCTAAATACCGACAACCTCAATTCGCAAGGTGATGCAACACGTTTTGGTGACGGTGTTTTTGATTTTGTGGAAGGCCTTACCGTTAACAGCAACACTGGACGCGTCTTTTTACCTGCCCGAGAACCATTTGGCCGCTACCTAGGAGGTAAATTTGTAAACCAAGTAAATGCTGCCAAATACACCTTCAATGAGTTGTATGACTCCACCAAAACCATTGCACTTGCGCAAGGAAAAAATAAGTTTACCATTAAAGGCTCTTACCAAAGTTCAAGTGGCTCTGAAATATCACTCAATGCCATCAACATTCCTCAAGGATCGGTAAAAGTTACTGCTGGTGGTGTGGAGTTAACCGAAAACACGGATTACACTGTTGACTATAATTCCGGTCGCGTGAAAATCATCAACTCCTCAGTATTAAATTCAGCAACGCCTATACAGGTTTCCTTAGAAAGTAATTCGTTGTTTGCTTTGCAATCTAAAACCTTGCTGGGTTCCCGTTTTGATTACAAGATTAACAATGATTTTACTTTGGGTGGTACAGTAATGCGACTTACCGAGCGGCCCATAACCCCAAAAGTGAATATTGGTGATGAGCCTATTGCCAACACCATTTTTGGTGTTGACGGAACTTACCGCACCAAGTCACGTTTTATCACCAAGTTAGTGGACAAACTCCCCTTCTTTAATACCAAGGAAGAATCCGCAATTTCCGTCTCTGGTGAATTTGCTTACCTGCTTCCCGGCAGCCCCAAGTCCATTAACAACAATTCATATATTGATGATTTTGAAGGGACACAAAGCTCTATCCCTCTTTATGGTTCAGGGCAGTGGTTTTTATCATCCATCCCGCGTTTTCAGAATTCTCTTTTCCCTGAGTTTAATTACGTGGCTCAAACCAACGATACGCTTGCCTTTGGTTACAACCGTGCTAAACTTGCTTGGTACACGGTGGATCCTACCGTGTTTTACAGAGGATCAAGTTTGGTAGATTTGGGTGAACAGGAGAGAAACAACCACAACGTGCGCGAGATTAGCGAAGTAGAGTTATTCCCTAATCGCGAGTATAACCAAGGACAGGTGTTAACCCTCACCACTTTTGACCTTAACTATTCTCCTGATGAACGCGGGCCTTACAATTATGACACCAGGCCAGCAGGAGCACTGTCTGCCGGTACTGCTTCCAGCGGAAAATTGAATGACCCTGAAACCAGATGGGCCGGTATTACCCGAAAAGTAGAAACCAGCAACTTCGAAGAATCTAACATACAATACATTCAATTTTGGATGATGGATCCTTTTAATGCTGATGCGCCAAACAATGCTGCTACACCCGGTACGCTATACTTTAACTTAGGTGACGTATCAGAAGATGTGCTGCGTGATGGGCTTCAATCTTACGAGAATGGATTGCCTACTACGGCAACTCCATCTACGGTGCGTGAAAACGATTGGGGCGTAACCCCTGGAGTTCAAAACGTACTCTACGCTTTTGACAGAGACGAAAGCACACGAACACAACAGGACGTAGGTATTGACGGCTTGTCAACAGAAAATGAAAAAATAAAATTCAAAGCTTTTGTTGACACCATTAGCAATATTGTTACTTCTGGCACCGCCCTTGACACGATTAAAGCCGATCCCTCTTCCGATAATTTCAGCTACTTCCGAAGCGATTTGCTAACCAACCTTAATGCCGGCATACTGCAACGTTACAAAAACTTTAACGGCATGGAAGGAAATTCTCCAGTTGCAGGTGGTGGAACGTTTGTTCCTTCCTCCACACAAACTCCCGATGCTGAAGATGTTAACCGCGTGAATGGATTAGAGGTTGATGAAAATTATTTCCAATATAAAATTGAGATAGACTCAACAAAGCTGATTGTTGGACAAAATTATGTTGCAGATTTGATAGAGGTAGATGCGCTTAATCTTGTTGGATCACCAGCTCCTGCAAAAAAAATTAAATGGTATTTGATCAAAATCCCCGTTAACGATGTTAATCGCCAAAAGATAGGTCAAATATCCGATCTCAAATCCGTTAAGTTTATACGGATGTTTATGAAAGATTTTGAAAAGCCTATCGTACTTCGTTTAGGTAAGTTTGAATTTGTGAGAGGCGACTGGAGGCAATATGAGTATTCACTTAACACGCAAATTTTTAATAAACCCAACCAGTTTGATGTGGGTGCGGTTTCTTTGGAAGAGAACGGTGATCGCCAACCAATCCCATATGTTTTACCACCTAATTTTCAACGTGAAGTAGATGTTACCTCCACTAACCAAAGACAGTTGAATGAACAATCGCTATCCATGAGAATTTGTCAATTGGCTGCAAATAACATTGCTGGTGCTTACAAAAACACCAACCTTGATATGCGCAACTATAAAAACATTGAAATGGTGATGCATGCTGAAGGTTTTAGAAATCAACT
>JAYTNW010000227.1:0-4896 GCA_043748115.1 Bacteroidota bacterium
TATCATCCAATCCATTTTTATCCACATTAAGCGCATTTAAAGCATATTGTGCAATTTCTACATCTATATTTCCATTGCCTTTTATTTGTGCAAAATCCCTTGTTCTTCGTAGCAAAGCATTCGCAATACGCGGTGTTCCTCTACTTCTTCGTGCTATTTCATAAGCAGCAACTTCATCAATAGCCACTTTTAATATTGCCGATGAACGGGTAACAATGCTTGTTAATAATTTAGCATCATAATATTCTAAGCGTGCATTTATGCCAAACCTAGCGCGCAATGGCGAAGTAAGCAATCCCGATCGGGTAGTAGCGCCTATCAGCGTAAACGGGTTTATTTTTAACTGTACCGACCGCGCATGAGGGCCGTTTTCTATCATAATGTCTATTTTATAATCCTCCATGGCCGAGTACAAGTACTCTTCAACCACGGGGCTTAAGCGGTGTATTTCGTCAATAAACAAAACATCATTAGGATCCAGGTTGGTGAGCAAGCCAGCCAAGTCACCAGGTTTATCCAACACGGGTCCTGAGGTGGTTTTTATTTTTACGTTAAGTTCATTGGCAATAATATTGGCCAGCGTTGTTTTTCCCAGTCCCGGGGGGCCGTGTAACAGCACATGATCCAAAGCTTCACCGCGAAGGCTTGCGGCCTTAACAAACACTTTTAGGTTGTCGGTTACCTTTAATTGTCCTGTAAAATCATCAAAGTTTAAAGGGCGCAACACACGCTCAATGTCTTTTTCAGCAGGGGAAAGGTTTTCTAATGAAGGATCAAGATTTTTATTCGGGGAACTCATCTGAAGCAAAAGTAAGTGATTTCAGCCAACTCTTTAGGCGTGTTGGTAGGTGATAATTGTTAACTTATCGTCCATGCAATAATGCTTCTATCGTCACCGGCAGTAAGCAAGGTGGTATCATTAAGCCATTCCAAGGTATTAACAGAATGTGTGTGCCCGTTCATTTTCTCTTTATCCAGCCTAAGGCCGAAATCCATGGGGCCGCCATTCCAGAGTTTCGCAGTTTTATCACGGCTAACGGTGGCCATTATCTTGTTTGATGGAGAATATTTTATTCCATATATGGCATAGTTATGTGCAGGAACACTATCCGTTTTAAAATAATTATTCTTAACATCAAATACATTCATCCTTGCATCGCGCGAAGCGGTATATAAAAACTGACCATCGGGTGAAACCGCAAGGGCATTTACAGAAAAACCTTCAGCGTGTGCATGAAACTGATGGACAATAGTAAGCGAGTGAAGATTCAAAATATAAACCTTGCCATCACCACAGCCTATGTAACAGATATTGTTGTTTTCATCGGTGAGCACGCAGCGTACTTTAAAATTTCCAAATGAAAAAGATTTTATCAGTTGAAGTGTTTCCATGTCCGAAACGGTAAAAAGTCCGTCACCACCGCAGGCAAGTATCAGCCCTTTGCTGTCAACACATTGTAATGCAAAAACAGTTTGTGCGTGATGGTTTACTACCACCTGCTGCTTTTGCTCTGAAAAACTTACTTGGTGAATTTCGCCATTTCCGGTACCGGCAAGCAATAAATTATTTTTTAAATAAAGTAAGGAGTAAATGCCAGAAGGAAAAGTAGCCCATACCGTACCTTCTTTTTCGTTATTTACATTCCACTTTACCAAGTGATGATCGCCACTGCCTGACAAAAACTCATCTTCATTTAATTTACACAATGCATATACCGACCCCTGATGGCCCGTAAAGTGTGCTCTTCTCTCTGCCTGCATAGTTTGTTTACTCAATGTGCGCAAAGATAGGCGCTAATGCCACGCAGGCATCACGGAAAAAGCGTGGCCGTCCCAACCTGCTGCACCCTCTTTTTTCAGATATTCGCGCTCAGATTAACAAGATAGATTTAAAGCGGAATGGATATTAAGTACATAGGTGAGGAATTGATATGGGGGTATTTGGGAAACCTGTTTGTTTTTGCAGCATTTGTGTGCGCAGGTTTTGCAGCAGTATTGTATTTAATGAGCATTCGCAATGAAGAGAGAGCCATGTGGGCACGCCCTTTGGCAAGAAAGTTTTTTTATGTTCATGGTGCTTCTGTATTCGGCATTTTTTTTCTGCTGCTGTTTCTCATTTTTACTCATCGGTTTGAGTATTTTTATGTGTGGCAGCACAGCAGCATGGCTTTGCCAATGCATTATATTTTTGCTTGTATATGGGAAGGGCAGGAGGGAAGTTTTCTATTATGGTCGCTATGGCATGTTGTGCTTTGTTTGTTTATCATTCGTAGAAACAGGCTATGGGAAAGTCCCGTCATTGGCATTATTTCATTGGTGCAATTTTTTTTAGGATCAATGTTGCTTGGGGTGTTTGTTTTCGATTACAGGATAGGTAGCAACCCGTTTACCTTGCTACGCTTGCATGAGCAGTTTTCATCGTTGCCCTTTGTTCAAATGCCTGACTATTTGATGCGGTTAAAAGATGGCCGAGGCTTAAACCCGCTGTTGCAGAATTATTGGATGGTCATTCACCCTCCCACATTGTTTTTGGGTTTTGCCAGTACTGTTGTTCCTTTTGCATTTGCATTAGGTGGTTTGCTGCGAAAAAATATTACCGAGTGGGTTAAACCTGCATTGCCTTACGCCTTTTTTGGAATAATGATTTTGGGGACAGGTATTTTAATGGGAGGTGCCTGGGCTTATGAAGCGTTGAGCTTCGGTGGTTTTTGGGCCTGGGATCCTGTTGAAAATGCTTCATTGGTGCCGTGGATATTGTTTGTGGGGGCCGGGCATGTGATGCTGGTTTTTATTAAAAGAGGACGTGCATTGGTAAGCACCTATGTGCTTTGCATACTTAGCTTTTTATTTGTTCTATACAGTACCTTTCTCACACGAAGTGGGATATTGGGCGACACCTCTGTTCATGCGTTTACAGATTTGGGCATGAGCGGGCAACTTTTGTTTTACATGCTGTTTTTTGTAGTAATGGCTGTGGTACTGCTAGTGGTTAACTGGAAAAAAATACCAAAGGAAAACACCGAAGACAGCATCACCTCCCGCGAGTTCTGGATGTTTATTGGTATGCTCGTGCTATGCATATCAGCCATTCAAATTACGTTTACTACGAGTATTCCTGTGTGGAATAAAGTGTTTAACATGAAGCTGGCTCCACCGGTGGATGTTAAAGAACATTACAACAGTTGGCAGATTCCAATAGCCTTTATCATTTGCCTGTTGTTGGCAATAGGTCAGTTTTTTAAGTATAAACAAAGCAACATGCGAGAGGTGGGGCGCAAACTTATGATCTCATTGCTTATCTCATTGGCCATTACTATTGTCGTGGCCTACCTGTTAAAGTTACAACGTTTACACTATGACTTTTTACTTTTTGCCAGCATCTTCGGTATTGTAGCCAATGCTGATTATATGTTGCGTACGCTAAAAGGTAAGCTGTCTTTTAGCGGTGCTTCGGTGGCACATGCCGGATTAGCGTTTATTTTGTTGGGTGCGCTTATCTCAAATGCAAATAGCCGCATCATTTCAAAAAATCGCTTGAATATTGACCTCGGAAAAGATTTTCCGAACAATGAAAATATTATGCTGGCCATGGGCGACACCCTTCAAATGGATAAATATTTTGTTACCTACAGTGGCAGGCAAAAGGAAGGGGTTAATGTGTATTTTAACATTGATTATTTTAAACCCGATCATGCAAACGGTACCTTAGAAAAAGCGTTCCGTTTACAACCTGTTATTCAGCTAAACGAACGAATGGGAAATGCAGCTGAGCCTGCCACACGTTGGTTTCCTGATAAAGATATTTATACACACATCACCTACGCCAATTTGGATGAGTACATTAATAAAGAAACAGCTGTTGAAGAATATGACCCCGCTCATGAGCATGAAATGTCAACAGGCGATACCATAAGTACAGATAATTGTCTTATTGTTTTTCAGGGATTGGTTAAGGACAGTTCGGAATCATCCATTGAAAAATTTAATGATGTTGCTGTTGCTGCCATTCTTAAACTTACAGACATGAATCGCAAGGTGTATGAGGTGAGACCAGTTTTTATCATCCGTGGACAAACAGCGATATCAAAAAATTATTTTCAAGACGAGTTGGGATTAAAATTTAGATTTACCAGCATAAGCCCAGAAAGCGGCAAAATAAAACTAGAGGTAGCGGAGAAAAAATCCAACAAGCGCGATTTTGTGATCATGAAAGCCATAATCTTTCCTCACATGAATTTAGTGTGGCTGGGTTGTATATTAATGGTTGTAGGTACATGGGTTGCAACGGTAAAGCGTTTTAAAGAAAACATCAGGTATTCAGAAAAAAATATTTCCTGATGAAAGCAGTGGTCATAGGATCGGGAAATGTTGCCTATCACCTGGCTGAACAGTTGGTGAAAGCAAAGCATGATCTTGTTCAGGTGGCAGGAAGAAATAAGCGCACCGTAAAAGCGCTGGCAAAAAAGTACGGTGTAGCAGGAGTTGCTGACCTAACCAAGGTTGATACATCCTCTGACGTTATTATTATTGCTGTAAATGATGACAGCATCCGGGAAGTTGTCCAAGCACTTCCTTTTTCTGATAAGATCGTTCTCCACACCTCGGGGTCTGTTTCTCTGAACATCATTTCCTCAAAATTTAAAAATGCAGGTGTATTTTACCCGTTGCAGTCTTTACATAAAAACAAAGTTTCTTCTAACCATAAAATAACATGGTGTGTGGAGGCAACTAGTACAAAAGTGTTGAGCATATTAACCAAATTAGCTGCATCCATGAATGGAACAGCGGTAAAACTCAACAGCGAGCAAAGGCTACACCTGCACCTAGCCGCAGTGGTCGTAAACAATTTTGTGAATCATCTCTTTACCTTGTCAGCGGATTTTCTGCAAAAAAACA
>JAYTNW010000228.1:0-9828 GCA_043748115.1 Bacteroidota bacterium
CCTTTATCTTCTCCTGAAGGCAACACCTGACGGCCATTGTTTCCTATTTGTTCAAATTCGTGTAAAGCCAGCCTGAAATACAATTCCGTTATCTGGTGATACATGATAAAGATCAATTCATCTGGAAAATCGGTCTTGGGTTTTTGGAGCGTAAGCAAAGTGTCCACATTTACATAATCCCAATAGGTGAGGTAATTAGATAACAGCAATCCATCAAGGTAGGAGTTCATGTCCTGCCCCATAGCGGCATATTTTTTTTCTAATTCTTCTATGCGTTTTACAACTTCGGGTGCTAAAGCCATTGCCTGAATTTTTATGTCTCGAAAATAGAGATTTAAAAGAAAGCCCCAACATGATGTTGAGGCTAAAATAAAATGATTTATATCAAAAGATCAATTGCGTCTGCCTAGATAGATCATGATGTAGTACATGAGCGTTGCAAGCGCACTTAATGCAGCTACCACGTAAGTCATAGCAGCCCACCATAAAGCATCTTTTGCCTTTGCATGTTCTACGCTTGTTGTCATGCGACTGCTTTCCAGCCAAGCCAAGGCGCGGTTGCTGGCATCAAACTCAACAGGCAAGGTGATAAAGCTGAAGAGGGTAGTTACAGCAAACAATGTAATGCCTATTAATAACAAGGAAGGGAATGCATTAATAAGCAGCACTCCTGCCAGTAAAACCCACTGCACCCATTTGGAAGCAAAACTTACCACAGGAACCAATGCCGAACGCAATTGAAGCATGGAATATCCTTTGGCATGTTGCACTGCATGCCCACATTCGTGAGCGGCCACTGCTGCCGCTGCTGCGCTGCGTCCGTGATATACAGGCTCGCTTAGGTTAACGGTTTTTTGCAGGGGATTGTAATGGTCGGTCAATTGGCCTTCTACTGATATTACCTTTACATCGTTAATGCCATTGTCATGCAACATTTTTTCTGCTATTTCTCTGCCGCTGAGTCCGGCTCCCAAAGTTTCCTGTGAGTATTTTTCAAACTTGCTTTTTAAGCGGGCGCTTACCAACCAGCCAATAAGCATGAACACGATTACAATTAAATAAATTCCCATTTTTTTATTTTTTTATTGGAGTTACTTTCTTTGAACAGTCAAACGTTTGTTTGGTTTAGCTATTATCAAACTGTGTGCAAATATACACAAACGGCTATTTTGTCACTGAAAAATGCTATGAAAGCCGCATGAACAGCTATTTTATTCCCAACGAAAAGTTTTTGCTGCCACAAGGTAAACCCCTAAGCACCATGCCGTCAAAACGAGCAATTGAGTGCCAATGTCCATGAACCCAGCTCCTTCAAATGCCACCTTGCGCAAAGCATCGTTGAGGTAAGTGAGCGGCAATGCTTTACAAATTGGCTGCATCCATGACGGGAAAACATCAATAGAAAAAAAGGTTCCTGACAATAAAAACTGAGGCATTGTTATAATATTAGCCAATGGCGGAATAGTGCTTTCGCTTTTAGCAATGCCTGATACCACAAACCCGAAGCCCATAAAAATGATGAGGCCAAAGGCACATAAGGTAAGCATGGTTAAAAACGTTTGTAACCCGTGAATGAGTGTAAAGCCAAACACAAATTTTCCCAGGGTAATAATAAACATGGCTCCAAGCAATGTAAATACCATGCGGCTAAGTGCTTCGCCCAGCACAATGTAAATACGCCTGATGGGTGTTGCAAAAAATCGTTTGATGACAAGGGTTTGCCTTAAGCTAAAAAATACAAACGCTGTACCGAACACACCTGTTGACAAAAGTGAAAAGCCTAACTGTCCCGGCAAAATAAAGTCAATGCGCTTAAATTCGCGTCCCGGCATTTCTTCCTGCTTTAATTCTGCTATAGGGTGCTGCACATGGGCATAGGTAAAATTTAATTTGTTAATCACATTATCCAAAATGTTTATAGCAAGGTTTCCTTCTTGCGGTGATGCGGTAGAGGTGAGCAGTTTTGCAGTGTAATCTGTTTTTCCGCCCTCTGTGTTTTTTACAATGCTAAGTATTCCGTCTATCTTTCCTTTCTCCAATGCTGTTTTCATGGCGGCTTGTTCCCCTTCTTTAAATTTAATTACTGGAACACGAACCAGGTTTTCGTAAATAGGGTTGTCCTTATCGCTGGTTTTGTCTAAGTACAATGCCACACTCATGTTTCCATCAGATAAAAATCCAAATACCAGAATAAAAATAAGCGGGAACACCAATGTAAAAACAACAGCGCTGGGGCTTCGGGTAATGGAGCGAAGGCTTGCTTTGGCTATTGCCATCATGGCGCGGAGCTGAGAATAACTATTCATGTTTAATTTGAGATGGAAGATTTGCTATTTGTAAAAATTGATTACAGATTTATTTTTATCCAGGCTAGGTTTACTTGTCTTTCTTATGGCAGTAAAAATTACAGTCCGTTCATCAGGTTCTTTAATTAAACCGTTAGTTTCTTTCAACAAATGTTTGTTTTATTGTTTCTATCCAAAACAACTCTTCGGCTGATGCTTTTTCTACAATGTTATTTTATTTATAAAATCTGCCTTCGATTTGCCTTGTTGTGAAACTCTTTAATTTGCAGCTATCGATTTTTTGGAACGAATAATTTGTTTGCTGATCTACCTTAAAGATTGAGCATTGGGCAAAGCTTCAACAAAACGTACAATGTTAATGGTGAATTTCTTTGTTCTTACTTTCAACTTAGTAGGAGTCCTGGTAATCTTTATTACTTATACTTTTTTCTTCAGTCTTACTTCTTCCATTCCAAATCACACATCTCTTTACTCTTTCCACTGCTGACCAGTGAGGTTTAAAAAAACATCCTCTAGGTTTGCTTTTTTTACCTCTCGTTTTCTTTCAAATCCCTTTGCTATCAAATCATCAATTAAATTATCAGGCGTATCTAACGCTATTATTTTCCCGCTTTCTATAATGGCTACCCGGTTGCAAAGTTCTTCAGCCTCGTCCATGTAATGCGTGGTGATGACCACTGTAGTTCCTTCATTACGTATTTCGCGTATGAGATCCCATAGGTTCCGTCTAGCCTGCGGATCTAATCCTGTGGTGGGTTCATCCAAAAAAACAATTTTAGGTTTATTAATGAGGGTTGTGGCAATTGAAAACCGTTGCTTTTGTCCACCGGAAAGTTCTTTGTTCTTGGACTTGGCCTTCTCAGTAAGTCCAACACGGTTTAACAATTCCATGGCATTAACTTCGCGATTGTATAAACCGGCAAACAAATCAATAAGTTCGGTTAACGTAAGATTTGGATAATATCCAGCAGCCTGAAGTTGAACGCCAATGATTTTTTTTATCTCATTATCATCTTTCCCAATGTTTAAGTTGTCGAGGGTTACTTCACCAGAAGTTTTTTCACGAAGCGTTTCCATGATCTCTAGCGTGGTGGTTTTACCTGCGCCATTGGGGCCAAGCAAACCAAAAATCTCACCTTCTTTAACATCAAACGATATTCCCTTCACCGCTTCAAAATCACCATACTTTTTTTTAAGCTCACGAACGGAAATTATTGGCTTTGTCATGTCGCAAAAGTAGTTCATTTGTTAACCTAATACTCGCTGTTTTTACGTTACTTTTACACCATAAATTATTTACCGTGTTAAAAGTTCAAAACGTTTTGGTGTCGGATGAGGTGATCGAAGAAAAATTTATTTGCGACCTCAGCAAATGCAAAGGCGCCTGCTGTGTAGAAGGTGAATCAGGTGCTCCACTGGAAGATGAGGAGCTTGCTATGCTTGAAACAGTTTATCCAAAAGTAAAACCTTATTTAACCGAAGAAGGAAAAAAAGCCGTAGAGGAACAGGGTCTGTATTTAAAAGATCATGATGGTGACTGGGTAACGCCTTTAATGTGGGCAGGAGGCCCATGCGCCTATACTATTTTTGAAAACGGGGTTGCATTATGTGGTATTGAGAAAGCCTATCGCGACAAAAAAATAAAATTCTATAAACCTATTTCCTGCCACCTTTACCCTATCCGCATTTTAAAAACCAAAGCTGGTGATGCACTTAACTACCACGAATGGGAAGTGTGCGCACCCGCATGTAAACTGGGGAAAAAGGAAAAAGTGAGGGTGTACCAATTTTTAAAAACTTCTTTGGTTCGTAAATATGGTGAGCCTTGGTATGATGAGCTGGTTGAAAAGGCAGATACCTTTTTGGATAAGAAGTAATAGCCATACTATTTAATTTTTTTAAAATGCCTGAAAAAAAGTATTTTTAAAATTTGGTTTGTATTATAAACTAATTTATATTTGCGATATTAACTAGGATTATGATATTTACCACCCTCACCAAAAAACTATTAACAGCACTTTTGTTGCTAGCCCCTTCATGCCTGTGGGCACAAATTATTATAACAGGTAAAATAACCGATGTGAAAGGCCTTGGCATACCGGGAGCTAACGTGAGCATTAAGGATGCTTACGATGGCGGCACCACGGATGCAACAGGTGTTTTTAAATTTAACACCGGTGAAAAAGGGTTAGTGACCATTGCTGCTTCCATGATTGGTTTTGAAACAGAAGAAAAACAAGTGACGTTAAATTCGGTAGAAGCCTTGGTAAACTTTACACTAAAGGAAAAGAACAATGAGTTAAACACCGTTACGATCACTGCCGGTGCGTTTGAGGCCAGCGATGAAAAAAAAATGGTGATCCTTCGTCCGCTTGATATTGTTACCACTGCCGGGGCAATGGGCGATATTTACGGTGCGCTGCAAACCTTGCCGGGAACACAACCCACACAAGATCAGGAAGGGTTGTTTGTGCGTGGTGGCGATGCAGTAGAAGCTAAAACATACATTGATGGAATAGAAGTAGCAAATCCATATTTTTCTGCCGTGCCCGATGTACCGCAACGTGGACGTTTTTCTCCGTTTTTATTTAAAGGAACCAACTTTAGCACCGGTGGATACTCTGCTCAATATGGGCAAGCCATGTCCTCTGTATTGGCGTTAGAAAGTCAGGATCTGCCTGACCGATCACGTGCTGACATCAGCATGATGAGCGTGGGTGGTGGTGGCGGATACACGAAGAAATGGAAAAACACTTCCTTGGGAGGTTTTGTAAACTATATTAATCTTCGCCCTTATTTTCAACTTAACAAGCAAAACCGTGAATGGGATTCGCCTCCACAAAATGTTAGTGGCTCACTTATCTTCCGACAAAAAGTTTCACCAACAGGCATTATCAAAGCATGTGCTAATTACCAATACAGCGATCTTGCACTTTACTTTAATGACTTAAACGATGCATCTGGATTTACTAAAAATCATTTTGCGCTTAACAATTATAATATTTTTTCAACGCTTTCTTATAAAGAAATACTTGCTGACAAATGGACCGTGAATATTGCAGGCTCTTATAGCAAAGATCTTAACCGTTTATATCCGGATTCCAATCGTCTTATTTTTAAAAACGAAGTTTATCAAGGACGTGCATCCATAGCTCGTGCATTGGGTGAGTTAACTACGGTGCGTTTTGGTGGCGAAGGGCAATACAATCCATTCACCAATCTTTACAGTAATTTTCGTGTGGACAGTAGCGAAATTTTTACAGCTGCTTTTTTAGAAGGCGATATTTATCTTACCCGCAAGTTGGTGATGCGTGCAGGGCTTAGGGCAGAAAAATCTAATTTTCTTAATGCCAGCAACATTGCACCGCGTTTGTCTGTTGCTTACAAAGTGAGCCGCTTTAACCAAGTAAGCCTTGCCTTTGGTGATTTTTACCAAACCCCTGATAAACGATATCTGCAATTCACCAACCTCAACAAATTTGAAAAAGCCACTCATTATATCGCCAACTTTCAACATGTGGATGATAAACGCACTTTTAGGGTGGAAGGATACTATAAAAAATACATTAACCTGGTTAAAACCTATAACCGAACTGAAAATGCATCTGAAACAGGTTTGGCAAAAAACTCTGATGGACATGGGTATGCGCAAGGTTTTGATGTTTTTTGGCGCGATAAAAAAACTTTTAAGTATGTGGACTATTGGGTTTCCTACTCCTATGTGGATACCAAACGTGAATACCTTTATTACCCTGCTGAAGTTACCCCAACTTATGCTTCTAAACATATTTTTAATTTAGTGTGGAAGCGTTGGTTCCCTAAACTAAATTCCTCAATTGGATTTACCTATGCTTATGCCAGTGGAAGGCCTTACTTTAATCCGAATAAAATAAGTAATGACACTTTTTTGTCTGACCACACAAAAGATTACCATAACCTCAGTCTTACTGCAAGCTATCTTACTTCAATAGGCAAACACTTCACCGTGATCTCAATGTCTATAGGAAATGTTCCTGGTATTGACAATGTTTTCAGCTATCGTTACAGTGATGACGGTAGCAGGAGACAAGCTGTGGGTCCCACTGCCGCGCGTACCTTTTTTATTGGAATGTTTATATCAATAGGAGAAGACAAAGGAGTGGATTAACATGTATTAGAATTAATAAAATAACATCAAACAAAAATGAAAATGAAAAATCTTACCATCGCATTGTTGCTACTGGTGGCAACACAAATTAATGCACAAGACAACAAAAAGTATGTGGCTTCCATGGTGCGCAACATTGAGCAGCTAAATGCCGCAAAAACGGCTGACGATTTCACCAATGCAGCCAACAGTTTTGAACGAATTGCTAAAGTAGAAACCAAAGAATGGTTACCATCCTATTACCAGGCATATGCGCTATTGATGGTTGGAATGCAGCAGGCTGATAATGCAAAAAAAGATGAGTACTATGATAAAGCAGGAAAAGTAGCTGAGATGGCCAATACCATTTCTCCCGACAATTCAGAAATAGTTACTCTTCAATCTTTTGTAACCTCCATGAAAATATCTGTGGACCCCATGACACGCGGCCAACAATTGGCAATGGAAGCAGGTATGTTAACAGGTATGGCCATTAAACTAAACCCCGAAAACCCCCGCCCATATTTGCTAAAAGGAACAGGCACCATGTACACCCCCGAACAATTTGGTGGTGGAAAAGACAAAGCACTTCCAATTCTTGAAACAGCTGTTCAAAAATTTAAGGCGTTTAAACCGGAGAACTCTTTAATGCCAACATGGGGCGCTGAACGTGCAACACAAATGCTTGAAGAATGTAAAAAAATGTAGTGTATTAAAAAAATTGTAAAAGATGGAAAAGCGAATTAACGAACAGGAAAGCCTGCAAATCATCATGAACATGATAACAGCAGTAAAGCAAGACATGTATGACAATAGCTTTTATTATTTATTATGGGGATGGCTGGTTTTTATAGCCAGTATTTCTCATTACATTTTGCTACAAGCAGGAAACGCCCATGCAGATTTTGTTTGGATGCTAATGCCTTTAGGGGGCGTGATTACATTTTTTAACTCCATGAAGCAAAAGCAAAAAAAGAAAGCAAAAACGTATGTTGATGAGTTCATGAAATATGTGCTTATCGCGTTTTTAACCTGTCTGCTCCTTACTCTTTTCTTTATGCATAAATTACAATTAAACACTTATCCCATTTTATTAATGGTGTATGGTTTCTGGTTATTTATCAGTGGCGGAGCTGTTCGTTTTAAACCGCTTATGGCTGGAGGTATCATTAATTGGTTGTGCGCTGTCACAGCATTCTTCGTTTCGTTTGATTTGCAACTTCTTCTTCTTGCCGCTGCTGTACTCCTTGGATATATTGTGCCCGGCTATATGCTGCGCGCAAAACATCTTTCTGTTTCAACTTCCACAACCTCCATTGTATAACAATGTTCCGTGATCTTGATCCGTTGCTACACTCTCAACTGAGACTTGCTATCATGGCTTTGCTCATGCAAGTTAAGGAAGCTGATTTTTCTTACTTGAAAGAGAAAACCAAATCAACATCGGGAAACCTAAGTGTTGCCATTTCCAAATTAGCCGATAGCAATTATATTACTGTACACAAAAGTTTTAGGGGTAACTACCCTCTTACCAATTGTCGCATTTCAGCTAAAGGAATTAAGGCCTTTGAAAAATATGTTTCAGATATTGAGTCATACATTCAACCGCATAAATAAATATGCAGCTGGCATTAGCAGGTATATAAAAGAATTTTATATTTGTTTCTTAAACAACTCCTATGAGACCAATAGCTTTACTAGCTTTTTTAGCATGTTCGCTTTTTTCTTCGTGCAGCACCCATGATAAAAAAAACAACGCAGACACAGATAAAAATGTGGGTGAAATTTGCTTTGAGCAAAAAGAAGGAGATGATATTGTTTTTGTAACCATGCTGATAAGCGGTGATAGCGTTACCGGAACCTTGGTAAAAGATCGTTTTGAAACCGAAAACCAAACTGGTAACCTAAAAGGTGTTTTTAACGATGGTATCATTAAAGTTGATTATTCTTTTATAACCGATGGTGTGGGCTACATTAACCAAATGGTTTTTAAAATAACTGGCGACACCCTTTTACAAGGAGAAGGTGAAATGGCCGAACAAAACGGGAAGTTTATTTTTAAAGATGAAAAGTCTGTCAGTTTTAACAATATACTGCTCCGTGTAAAGTGTAAATAAAAAAATAAGCCCGGTATCTCAACCGGGCTCTGGCGTACACAACGAATAACCTAGTTACTCATCGATATCTGTTTGTGTGGCGTTGCCGGGAACTGTTTTTACTTTTTCCCATTGACGCGTTATCCAATTATATTTTTCTACTTCATAGCGCTCAACTCCGCTGTCCCACTTATCATATTCAGTCCACCATAATTTTGCGCTTGCATATTCCCATTTCGATTTTAGCAGGATGGACGAACTGTTTTCACTTCTTTTACCTGAAAGATTACAGTCACTTACTGCTTCTAAACGGTAGTAGTAATTTTGTTCATTCACTTCTACACTATAATCTTCATAACTTGTTACACCGGCACTCACCGTTGTTAAGAATGAGTATTGGCTGCCTGTCGTATCCGAACTGCGGTAAATGTTATACTGAATCACACGTTCAGGATGCAACTGCGGCTCTGACCATTCTGTTAACACAAAAATATTATTCACTACCGTTGACCTTACAATAATCGCTTCTTGATCTTCGAGCATATAACCTGGTGTTGCAGCAGCAGTATCGCTGTAAGAAGTATAAGGCAAGCCGCACAAGTCAGTAGCCATTATCTTATAAGAATATTCCACAGGACACATTAACGTAGTATCCTTATAAAACAATTGTGTTCCAGGCACCGTGGCAATAAGAGCCGTGCTGCCGTTGCTTACCTCCACCCTTGATACTTCATACGTTGCCACAGGGCATCCTCCGTAAGGTGTCCAGCTAACATCTATGGCGCTGCCGTTTTTCTGCGCATTCACGTTAACGGTGGTGTGTGGCTGCAGTACGCTAATGGGTAAAGTTTTTGAACAACGATCAAGTGTTT
Organism: Bacteroidota bacterium; assembly: GCA_043748115.1. Taxonomy (GTDB): domain Bacteria; phylum Bacteroidota; class Bacteroidia; order AKYH767-A; family OLB10; genus OLB10. Next base: position 9,401 of record JAYTNW010000228.1, read on the forward strand.
GTAATTTATAGGTGTAGGTATTAACCAATGTATTTAATCCTTGCTCTGTGTATTCTGATTCAGGATTCATGGAAGAGTTAACTGGATTGTTGTCGGTGTACACATTCACGTAGTTGCTGCTTGCTGGATCAAGTCTCCATAATTTATAAGCCCCTAAGTCAAGCACTGCACTGTTTGCCCACTTAACCTTCACCTCTGAATTTGAGATAACACTTACACTATAAATAGGATCCTGAGGTGGTGGAAGTGTGTCGTACACCTGGATATAATTTGGTTGCACCAAAGTATCGGAGCATCCGTTGTTATTCATCACTGTTAATCCAACTGTGTAAAATCCTGGGTTGAGCAATGGTATTGTGAAGCTCGGACTTGAGGTGCTAAAGCCTCCAATGGTCCAGCTGTAAACCGGCTGTACTGTATCTGTAGAT
>JAYTNW010000229.1:0-2807 GCA_043748115.1 Bacteroidota bacterium
TCCCATGAAGGGCCGCAACCTGCACGCCAGTACAAATGCTTTATTTTTTCAGATAAGGAAACAGTACTCATTTTATGTTTTGATGCATTAAAGATATAATGGTTTAAATGAAGAAGTTTATTAGAAAAAGATTGAGGTTGTTAAGAGGAAATTAAAACTACCCATCATAGCGGCTAATTTTATTAGCCCAAAAATCATAAAAATTATCTGTTTGGCTAAGAGCAAAAGCGATCTACCTCAATTTAGTTCGGAAAGGCTTGCAGCGGTCTGAATATTTTTTTGAAAGAGTCCAGTTAATAGTCAAGCCCCCCATCATATACCAATCTTTATCGGCTTCGGTGCCGCGCTGGCGGTTGGCATTTAAATCGGTTTGTTGTAAAACAGATCTGTCGCTAAGCGCAGCTGCAAGTGCACCGTTGGTGGCTGCTAATTGCAAATTGTCAGGATACACGGTGCTCACGTCATCCAGGTAATCGGTATAAGTTCTGCGTGCGCCTGCTTCAACGGTGAGTGAAAAACGTTTGCTGAGCCATACTTTTATTCCACCACCAATAGGCAATGCAAATTGAAATCGTTTGTATTTGGATTCAGTGCCTGGCAATCCGCTGCCTTGCCCTTCAGTACCTAAAGGTTGCAGTTCATGCCATGATCCACCATAATAGGCTTTAGGGTTGTGCCTAAAAAAGCTGATACCTGAAAAAATAAATGGAGTAATTTTATTGGAGGATTCAGATGCTGTTTGAAATGGAAAAAAATTGAATTCAAATAAAGCGCTGCCATCAATTATACCGTTTCTGAATGAAAGGTTTCTTACACGTTGGTAATCATCATTGGCTACGGCATCAGATGCTTTTATGCTGGCAATGCTTAACCCTAAGCGCAACGACCAAAAACTATTGAATGACCGCCTGTAAAACAAACCTGCCGATGGGCCTAAAAATTTGGGGGTAAACAGGTGAGGGTTAAGGTCGCCTTTGTACCCGGCACCACCAATCATAACCCCAATTTCAGAACTTTGAGAATAGGATGCTGTGCTTAGTGCAGAAAAAACAATTACCCAAAAAAATTTTCGCATCATGCACCTCACCTCGGCTAAACGCTAAATAGCAAAATAAATTTCACGTTAAAATTAAAACATAGGATAATTGATGCGGCCGGTTTTCAAGCGATAGTTAAGTGTAAACATCGCAAAAACATAAGCATCATTATAGCGGGGATCGCCTCGTTGGTCACCAACGCTGTTCGATTCGGGATTTAAGGACCGATTGGCCAACAATAAAACAATATCGTCACCCGCATTAGAGCTTCGTGGGTAGTAGTAGCTTTTGCTTACATCATCAATATAATCTGTAAAGGTGTAGCGCAATCCAATTTCCAAACCAACGCTCCAGTTGCGGTCAATGGCATATTTTACTCCTAAGCCTAGCGGCACACAAAGTTGAATACGTTTATATTTTTCGCGGGTAGAAATTTGGCCTTGTCCTTCAGTTCCTAAAGGTTGTAACTCATACCAATCTCCGTCTAACTGTGCTTTAGGATTAAACTTAAACACACCAACGCCTATAAAGCCGTAAGCTGAAATCTCGATATTACGAAGTCCTCGCACACCTCTTAGCTTATAACGATGTCCTACCTGCTCTTGCAAAAAGTTAAGTTCCAAATTAGTACTTAATTCAAAAATATTGGATTTGAAACTCAGGTTACGGTCGTTACGAAATTTTTCCTTGGTCAGTTTGTCATCGCCAAAAACTACTCCGTAAGAGAATTTAGTATGTAAGGCAAAGGTTGGCGACAGTTTATAACGGTAACCTAATGATAAGGCTGGACGGGTAGCTGTAAATTCCAGGTCGCGAAAAGCATGTGTTCCCACGCGGTTTGCACCTCCCAGTTCACCTAAAAAGTTTGTAGCTCCCAAACCGAGTGTGTATTCCATACGGTAAGCTTTCCAGCGCTTTTTAGCGATTTGAGCATTACCCAAAAAGGGCAACGCAATCATGCAAAAGAGGAGTGTTTTCGTAATTTTATAGTTCATAAGCACGGGTGGTTACGCACAAAAATAATTATTTTATCAAAGGTAGCCATTTTTTTAATTGAATATTACCAATTACGAGTGTCTAAGCCCCAATTTAATTTATTTCTCAGGGTCTGCAGGAAGTTTTCGTTGTCAAATCTCACTAGGTTAAATGTAAAATCTTCACGTCTAACGGCCAGTTGAACCGAAGAGTCAATGGTAACGGAGCGCGAGTCAAGCGAAGCCATAAAATAAGGACTTCGGGATTCTACTTCTATGGATATCACGTTTTTATCAGATACTACGATTGGCCTTACATTTAAATTATGCGGAGCAATAGGTGTAATCACCAGGTTGCCTGAGTAGGGTGCTATTACAGGACCATTGCAACTTAGGGAATATCCGGTAGAGCCTGTTGGGGTTGCAATAATAAGTCCATCGGCCCAATATGAGTTTAGGTATTCACCATTAAGATAGGTGTGAATGATGATCATTGAAGAGCTGTCCTTTTTATGGATGGTAAGCTCGTTGAGGGCATAATTGACATCACCGAAAATATTTTTATCGGTTTCAAGTTTAATCATCGCTCTTTTATCTAAAGAAAAATGACCCTTATAGATGCTTTCAATAGCTGTGGGTATGTTTTCTGGTAAAACACTAGAAAGAAAACCCAACCTGCCAGTGTTAATTCCTAATACAGGAATGCCCGAATCTTTAACCAGTGTAACGGTGTCAAGAATGGTTCCGTCACCGCCAATGCTATACACAAAATCTATTTTGCCTGCAATGTCAGCAT
>JAYTNW010000230.1:0-3336 GCA_043748115.1 Bacteroidota bacterium
AGCCTCATGATAAAGCAGATCCACTTCCTTTATTTCATCCACAATGCTTTCATCATAAATAGTGTCGCTGCAAAACGCATACGATCGTGGTGGCTTTGGTGAAACAGTGAGTTCATGGTTTGGGATAGCTTTTCCTGAGCCGTGTTCAAAATCCAACCCTTCTTTTAAGCGGTTGTAAAAAGAAAAAGGAATGTTATACTGCTGAAGTTTTGAGATAATTAGTTTACGCGGCTTAGGTTTTTCTTTAAACACAAAACCGGTGCATGGTATTCTGTGGCTAAGTAGCACGGTTTTTACAATAACATCTTCGTCTTCCAAAATTATGGTATTCGCAAACTGCCTTACAGGGTGAAAAATAAGTTGGTAACGCAACCTTGTTTGTGATAAGCGCAACTGGAGGTCCACAATATCCATGAGGTCAGGCTGTCCATATAAATGCAACTCATTGGTGCGCCCCTGCAAATGCATGGTGGATAAAAGCCCTACCAAACCCAGGTAATGATCGCCATGAAGGTGGCTGATAAAAACATGGCTAATTTTGTTAAACCTAATTTTGTAGCGGATAAGTTGAGACTGCGTGCCTTCGCCACAATCAATTAAAAAAAAACGCTCACGGATGTTAAGCACCTGAGCGGTTGGATGTCGTTGAAAGATAGGAGTTGCAGAGCTGCTTCCTAGTATGGTTAACTCAAAAGTCATTTACCTTTTAGAAACCACCATTCTTTTTGTTACAGTAGCTGAGCCATTGGCAATGGTGTACATGTAAACTCCCGGTGAAAATTTATCTGCATCGAGTGTGTAAACGTTTGTTCCTTTTTTTGCCATGATGGAGTGTGACATAACCTCATTGCCTAATACATTAAAAAATTTCAACTCCACTGTGGTAGGCTGCGTAACATTAAAATAAATATCTGACTTGTTACTAAAAGGGTTGGGCGTATTTTGTGCCACATCAAATTTGTTTTTATTGAGCTTTGCCAGGCCTGTATTTAAATTTACGTTGATTTCATAATAGGTAACTGAGAACGATTGATTGTAAGGAAAGTTGAACAATTGGGTAAGGTTTCCATAGGCCGTTACGTCAACTGTAATGGGATAAATGCCTACAGGATCCGTTGTAGTTCCTGATAACAAAACACATCCATTAGAAAGTTCCTGAAACTGACAATTGGAAGGATTGCAAGAGTAAGTAATACCATTGGGTAACCCTGAAACGCCATCAATCTCAATGTAATCAAGCCTGAAGTTGGTGGTAGCACCTCCTGCTCCTGCCGGAACAATAGAGTCAAGAAAGGTGCGCACTTGAATAACTTCACTGTAACTCACACCTTGTATAGCATCAACAAGGCCAGTGGCACTGTCAGGATAAACTCCGGGTATGGTTAGCGTTGGGTCAGGGGTGCATTGGGCATTGGCGCTGTAAACCAAACTAAAAGTTGCCATCAATAATGCAAGTATCCTTTTTATCATTGTTTTCCTTTTTGAGTTTAATTTAAACGGCAGTGGCTTTTGCGACCAAGGCTATAGCATCTTCGGCAGTAGGTGTTATGGTTAACACCTGTTCAAGTTGTGATATGTTGATGAGCTTTTTTATTGGGTCGCTGATGGAGGTAACCACAAAATTGCCATTGGCATTTCTGCAAATGCGGTTTCCTACCAAAATAGCACTTAGCCCTGACGAATCGCAATAGTTGGTATCGCTCAAGTCTAAAATAATATTTATATAACCCTGACTGTTCAGGATCAGCAGCTCTGATTTTAATTCAGCGGAAATAAGCGTGTTTAGCTTCTGCTCATGCAGTTTCAGTACTGCATATTTTTCTTTTTTATCAAGTGTGTAATGCATAATAAACGAAATAGGTAGGTAACAAATATAGAAAACTATTTCAAAACCGAAAATGAAAGAAAACAGAACTTATGAGCAATGCCATGCACAAAAACCTTACTTCATAAAAGTGCATTTTATTTTATGCTTGACTAAATGAAGTAACAGCGTAATGCCACGTCATGCCAATGCAGAGAAGGTTAGAAATCCCGCCTATGCATTTGGCCCACCAGCCAAAAGATATAACACAGCCATGCGAATAGCGACCCCATTTTCTACCTGATTAAGTATGATTGATTGTGCCGAATCAGCCACATCGCTGGTAATTTCCACGCCTCTGTTTATTGGCCCTGGATGCATAATGGTTATTTTTCGCGATAATTTATCAAGGATTTCGCGGGTAATGCCGTATTGCATAATATACTCACGAAGAGAAGGAAAATACTTTATATCCTGTCTTTCCAATTGAATGCGCAGTACGTTAGCGACATCGCACCATTGCAGTGCTTTTATGAGGTCGGTTTCTACCTTAACCCCCAAGTCGCTCATGTGCCTAGGTATAAGTGTTGCCGGGCCGCATACCATCACTTCTGCTCCCGATTTTTTAAGACAAAAAATATTAGAAAGTGCTACCCTTGAGTGAAGAATATCGCCAATGATCACCACCCTCATGCCTTTTAACGGACCCACGTGTTCACGTATAGAAAATGCATCGAGCAAAGCTTGTGTAGGGTGTTCGTGTGTTCCGTCACCGGCATTTACAATAATGGACTTTACCTTTTGTGAAAGAAATAAAGCAGCACCCGGTTTAGGATGTCGCATCACCACCAGATCCACCTTCATGGCCAAAATGTTGTTTACTGTATCAATAAGCGTTTCTCCCTTGCTTACGGATGATGATGATGCTGTAAAATTGATCACATCAGCAGAAAGCCGTCTTTCAGCTAACTCAAAAGACAAACGGGTGCGTGTTGAGTTTTCGAAAAAAAGATTGGCCACCGTTACATCTCGCAACGAGGGAACTTTTTTTATAGGGCGGTTAATTACGTCTTTAAATGTAACAGCGGTGGAAAAGATCAGGTTGATATCCTCCTGTGTTAAATCCTTTATACCAATTAGATTTTTAACGCTGAGCTGACCTTCCATTTTTCTTTTGTTGTGAATGAATCCAAACACCTTCTTCTTCTCCGGCTTCTTTCCACTGAACTTTTACTTGGTCGCTATCAATGGTATCGATGGCTTTGCCGGTGTAATCAGGTTCTATGGGCAAGTGCCTACTAAATTTTCTGTCTATGAGCACCAACAGTTCTACCTTGCGCGGGCGACCAAACGCCATCAACGCATCTAGGCCTGCACGAATGGTGCGTCCTGTAAATAACACATCATCAATAAGTACTACGTTTTTGTCTTCGACAATAAAATCAATGTTGGTTTTGCTAGGTACGGCCAGTTGCTGCCTCCGCCTGTAATCATCACGGTAAAAAGTGATGTCCAGCGAACCATACTTAACA
>JAYTNW010000231.1:0-4880 GCA_043748115.1 Bacteroidota bacterium
GTTCAAACTTGTCAGGCGAATATTTTAGTAGATGTTCTTTAACATGAGGTGGTGCATTCAGTAGTTCAAGATCAAGCAAGTCCGAAACAACGAATGTGATTTCATTGTTGTCAAGGCGTTCAAATAATTTGATGGTCGCTTCTTTGAACTCTTCGTCAAAGTAACCACCAACTACTGAAGTGTCTATGTAAATTCTCTGTTTCATTTGTTGGTTCAAAGGTATCGAAAAAAGTCAGTCATTTGAAAAGTTGTCGTCTTGTTTTCAATAATCATTCTCGTCAAAACAGTTTAAGCGAACTACAAAAGTTTGAAGTTTGCAAGAATGGTTAGATGGGGTGATAGCCTTGTACCTTACATCAGTCTGTGAAAAAACCCATATATAATCCACCTATCATTGTTATTAATTCAAAGAGAAAAATAGTAAATAATAAATATTGGATGCTGTTGCTTTAGCAATCTTGTGATATGCGATTTACATCATCATGTGACATAAGCCAAGAGCATTTTGGGAGTTTGGAAGATGCTGTATCTTTCGGTATTCCGGCTCTTAACAACCTCAACCTATTTTAAGCGCATTACACACACCGTTTTTTATCAAAATAAAATAGCGCCCGAAAAATCAGCACGCTTAAAATTCACCTATGGCTTTTGAAAGAAATGGTGCAACTAGAATTTAATTGATTTTTTAGTGCCGTGAGGTTTTTTCACAACCTGGTTTTATAGTAGGGGTTTCAAAAGTAGTTTTCAAATTTCCTTACACCCATCTTACATTGAATGGATTGTGGCATAGCGCTTGCAAATATCATAATGTAAAACACAAAAAGAAAAAAGCCTATGGTCTAAAAAATCAAAAGTGAACTTAAAATAAAAGCAACCGAAATGTGCCAACATCGGTTGCTTTTTTATTTTTATACACCCTAATCTCTTGTTTTTCCATTGCTTGAGTAGTTTTCAACAGTTCCCTAAAACACGTCTTTATTTTTTATTTTTACAGTTGATATTAAAACCATTTGCAAAGGGTGATGACTGTACCTTCACGTTGCCATTGCAAGTATTACATCTCGCATTTCCATGTCACGTTTCTCACACCTCCACGTTCACACACAGTACTCGCTTTTAGATGGTGCTGCCGATATTTCATCGTTGTATAAAAAAGCGGTTAAAGATAACATGCCCGCATTGGCCATTACCGATCATGGCAACATGTTTGGCGTTTTCAACTTTGTGGCCGAAGCTGGCAAGTACAATACAAAGGACAATCCGCTTGTTATAAAACCCATTGTTGGTTGTGAGTTTTATGTGGTGGAGAACAGACATAAACGTCAGTTTACAAAAGAGGATAAAGATATTCGCTATCACCAGCTTTTTTTGGCGAAGAATGCAACCGGTTACAGCAATTTAGTTAAACTTACCTCGCTGGGATATATGGAAGGTCTTTACGGAAAATATCCCCGGATTGACAAAGAATTAGTTTTAAAATACCATGAGGGTTTAATTGCTTCCACCTGCTGTTTGGGAGCCAGTGTTCCTCGAACCATCTTAAAAAAAGGAGAAGCTGAAGCAGAAAAAGAATTTAAATGGTGGTTCGATCTTTTTGGTGACGATTATTATGTGGAATTGCAGCGTCATGATATTCCCGAACAAAACACGGTTAACGAAGTTCTAATAAAATTTGCGATGAAGTACAACGTTAAAATCATTGCCTCCAACGACTCTCATTATGTGGATCAGAAAGATTACAATGCACATGATATTTTACTGTGTATAAATACCGGAGAAAAACAAAGCACTGAAAAATTTAAAGATGGCGATGAAGATGCCAGCATTAAAAACAAACGTTTCGCTTTTTATAACGATGAGTTTTATTTTAAGACTACCGCTGAAATGCAAAAAACATTCAGCGATCTTCCAGAGGCATTGGACAACACCAATGAAATTGTTGACAAAGTAGAAGTACTGAAACTAAAACAGGATATTTTACTTCCTCATTACCAGATCCCACCCGGTTATGACGATCAGGATGCTTACCTAAAACACATTACCTATGAAGGGGCTAAAAAGCGTTACATTGATCTTACTCCTGATATTGAAGAGCGGATTAACTTCGAGTTGTTTACTGTTAAAACAATGGGCTTTGCTGGCTACTTTTTAATTGTACAGGATTTTATTAATCATGGGAAAGACATTGGTGTGCTCGTGGGACCCGGACGTGGTAGCGCAGCGGGTAGTGTAATTGCCTACTGTGTGGGAATTACCAACATTGATCCCATTAAGTATAATCTGCTATTCGAGCGTTTTCTTAATCCTGACCGCAAATCAATGCCCGATATTGATACTGATTTTGATGACGAAGGAAGGCAAAAGGTAATTGATTACGTTGTTGACAAATATGGACGCAATCAGGTGGCGCAAATTATCACCTATGGCACAATGGCTGCTAAAATGAGTATCAAAGATGTGGCACGTGTGTTGGATCTTCCGCTGGCGGATTCTAATGCGTTGGCAAAACTCGTTCCCGATCGCCCGGGCATTTCGCTAAACCGTGTGCTTACTGCGCCAATAGATGGTGAGAAGAGCTTAAAGTCAAAAGAAAACCTTGGAGGCGATGAAATAGAGAATGTAAAAAAACTGCGTGATATACTGGAGAAGGGCAACGATCTTTCTTCCGCTGTTTTGCGGGAAGCTATGATCCTGGAAGGCAGTGTGCGCAACACCGGTATTCATGCAGCTGGAATTATTATTGCGCCTAAAGACCTCACGGAAATTATTCCGGTGGCAACCTCTAAAGAAACAGACCTCCTTATCACACAATTTGAGGGAAAAATAATTGAAGATGCCGGGGTTATTAAAATGGACTTTTTAGGGCTTAAAACGCTGACCATTTTACGTGATGCACTAGTATTGATTGAACAAAATCACGGAGTAAAAATTGATCTCGACAACATACCATTAGACGATAAAAAAACATTTGAACTGTACCAGCGAGGTGAAACCAATGCCACCTTCCAGTTTGAAAGTGCCGGTATGCAGAAATACCTAAAGGAGCTTAAGCCTGATAAGTTTGAAGACCTCATAGCCATGAATGCCCTTTATCGCCCTGGGCCTATGGAGTATATCCCCAACTTTATTGCACGTAAACACGGGCGCGAAAAAGTGAGTTACGATCTTCCAGCCATGGAAGAGCACCTCCAGGAAACATATGGTATTACCGTGTACCAGGAGCAGGTAATGTTGCTGTCGCAAAAGCTGGCTGGTTTTACCAAAGGCGATGCCGATACGCTAAGAAAAGCGATGGGTAAAAAACAGCTCGAGGTACTCAACAAAATGAAAAGTAAGTTTATGGAGGGTGCGCAGAAAAACGAACATCCAAAAGATAAGCTAGAGAAAATATGGACAGACTGGGAAGCGTTTGCCAGTTATGCCTTTAATAAATCGCACTCCACCTGCTATGCTTACGTTGCATTTCAAACAGCATATTTAAAAGCACATTACCCCAGCGAATACATGGCGGCAGTGCTTACCAATAACTTAAGCAATATTGACAAGATCACATTCTTTATGGACGAGAGTAAACGCATGGGGGTTCCTGTGTTGGGGCCAGATGTTAACGAAAGCGGGCATAAATTTACCGTAAACAAAAACGGACAAATTCGCTTCGGGCTTGGCGCAGTAAAAGGTGTTGGTGAAGCGGCTGCCGATTGCCTATTAGAGGAAAGAAACAAGAACGGTGCTTTTAAAAATGTGTTTGACCTTGTTACACGTATTAATCTCCGTGCCGCCAACAAACGTTGTTTTGAAAGCTTGGCGCAGGCCGGTGCATTGGCATTTGATACCTCCATACACCGAGCACAATATTTTTACATAGACCCCAAAGAACAAGCCACCCAACTGGAGAAAATAATAAAATACGGAGCAGGGCAACAAGAGAGCAAGAACAGCAACCAACATTCATTATTTGGCGACTTGGGTAGTGTGGAAATGCCTGCACCTAAAATTTTACCGTGCGAACACTGGGGAAATTTAGAGCAGCTCAAACGTGAAAAAGAGATTATTGGTATTTATCTGTCGGGGCACCCCTTAGATGATTACAAAATAGAGATAGAAAGTTTCTGCAATGCGCGATTAGAGCAACTGAATGATTTGGCTAAATTAAAGGGGCGCGATGTAGTATTTGCAGGAATTGTTGCTGATGCGCAACACCGCGTTAGCTCTAAAAATGGAAAACCATTTGGCACATTTACAGTAGAAGATTATAGCGGTAGTTTGCAGCTTACCCTTTTCAGTGAAGACTACCTGAGATACAAACACTTTTTAGTGAACGATACGTTTCTTTTTATTCGCGGAAAAGTGCAACAACGTTTTCGCGACAGCGACTTGTGGGAAGTAAAGATCACCAACGTGCAACTGCTTTCTGAAATAGGCAACTCCATGACAAAGAGCGTAACACTTAACGTAAACCTTAACGCTGTTACCGAAAAGCTTATGGACAAAATGCTAAAGGTACTTACAGACAATCCCGGAAATATTCCCGTGCGCATGGCCATTAAAGATCATGAGTTGAAATGGAATGTTGAAGCTTCTTCAAAAAAATTTAAAGTAAACTTGAGCAAGGATTTTGTGGAAGAATTGGAGAAAGAAGATATTGGCGTTAAAATTAATTGAGGGATATTACTATTATTTTTATACGGTAAGAGATTTGCCAACTACGCACTTACTAAACGTGTAGCAACCATGGCACTATTAGCAAGTACAACAATAAAAAACTGCGCAATTTCTTTTAAGCTCTAAACATTTGCTTTAAAAATTTAAACACAGATTGGCTATACTTTTCCAATGTAATAATTGCCATAAAAACAACTAACAAACGCATACAACTAAAA
>JAYTNW010000232.1:0-1656 GCA_043748115.1 Bacteroidota bacterium
GGAATTTATGGCAGTAAATATTTTTATAACAATTCGAGTACATCAGTAAGATCTGAAAGTAAAGGGGGTTTAGGGGGAAGTTTAACCTACGATCCGGGAGCTATAACATTTTCTGGTGGCTTGGATCTTTCCTTTGCAAGCAAAACTGATATTAATGTATCTGGATCTCTTGCCCATGGATTTTATTTTGGAGATAAAGGGAATGAATGGAGTATTTCCCCTTCTGTTGCTGTTAACCTAGGAACACAAAATTATTACCAGGATTATATAAAAAATAGAAAGTCTAAAGGTGGTAGCAGAGGACGCGGTGGTAATACAGGTGGCACCTCTACTATTCAAACAACAAGTTCAAGCAATTTTGGGATCCTTGATTATGAATTATCTTTACCCATTACCTATGATGGAAACAAATGGGGGCTCTTTTTTACACCTACCTATGCTATTCCAAAAAATCCCATATCAATTGCCTCTTCTACAGGATCAGGCTATGTTACTGAAAAATTGGATAATAGTTTTTACGCCGAATTCGGTGTTTATATAAAATTTTAAATGCTCATTCATAGTATAAAGGAAACGGATTCTTTGAAAAGGGGGCCTTTTATAGTGGCACCGCCTTGCGCGTATTTTATGGCTTGACAGATTTGGATATTTCACTCAATGTTTACCAGCATTTCAGCGCAAAGTTTACCACCCGAAGGGAGGTGTTGAAGCTGATATAAATTTAGTTATTTTTTTTGATGCGTAAGGAGTCTCCTTTTAATTCTATTTTATGTGCATTAGCTGTCAGTCTGTCACAGATAGCATCAGCGAGTGTTGGTTCATTGATATATTCATACCATTTATTTACGGGTAGTTGTGATGTTACTATTGTAGCGCCTTTCGCGAAGCGATCTTCGAGTATTTGCAACAAAGACAATCTCATATCAGGGCTTAAAGGTTGTAATCCAAAGTCGTCAATAATAAGTAATGGTGTTTTTGCAATCATGTTAAGCCATCGGATATATGTTCCATCTAATCTTGCTGCTACCAATGCTTCGACCAGGCGGTTCATAGAATAATACAATGTTCGGTGTCCAAGTAAACAAGCGTTTCTGCCCATAGCACATGCCAGATAACTTTTACCGCAACCGGTAGATCCGGTAATGAGTAAGTTTTCTGATTTTTCAATGAAGGTTCCATCCGATAAAGTAGCAAGTGTTTCTTTGCTAATACCTCTGCCAGGAGTACAATTAATTTGTTCTGGTGAAGCATTGTAGCGCAGCTTGGAGAGGCGCAGATACAACTGGGTTCGTTGGTGTACCCGGTATCCAGTTTCTGCTTCTGTAAGTAATGCAACAACGCTATGCGGTTCTGGTTGTTGGTGTACAGGTTGTTTGATAATGGCTTCGTAGCGTTTGGCCATACCAATTAATTTAAGCTCCTGCAATTGTTCTAGTGTACTTTGTTGGTTCATGTGTTTGTTTTTTTGAGAGGTGATTAAATAAAACTTTATTGATACGCATCTGGTCCACGCAGGTTAGGATGCTCGGGCACTTTGAATAAATCATTTTGGTGGAACTGGTCTAGTTGGTCAAGATGGTTGATGAGTATATTTTGTAGTGTTCGATAGTTAAAGGTGTTGCCCCCCAATGCCCTAGTACATGCGGCTTCTAATCG
>JAYTNW010000233.1:0-2766 GCA_043748115.1 Bacteroidota bacterium
TTTAAGGTTTGTTTTTTTATCGCCCAGTGCCAGCATTGGTTTTTTGGTGTATAGATGTATGACTCCTCCCAACGCATCACTACCATAAATAGTTGATGATGGGCCGAACAATACTTCAACACGATCAAGTGCATTGTTATCCGTGGTTACAATATTCTGCAAATGACCTGCACGGTAAATGAGATTATTCATTCGAACACCATCAATCATCAGTAAAATGCGGCTTGCCTCAAAGCCTCTTATTCCCGGGCTGCCTCCACCCATTTGGCTTTTTTGTACAAACACATTTCCTGTGTTTGAAATAAGATCAGCCGTGCTTTGCGCTTGCGAATTTTGAATTTCAGTCGCATTTAGTGTCTGTACTTGTTGGGCAACCTTTCTTTTTGTCTCCTCTATTTTATTGGCGGAGATCACTACTTCATCCAATCCAACATTTATATTTTGAGTGGTGTCAGCTATATTAGTTTGGGCATTAGTTAACGTATAATAGGCCATGAGCAATGCCAGCATTGCAAATTTTTTAATTTTCATTTTAAATTTATTTATGATTAGCAATAAAGAATCTACTCCATCATAAAATATGATGGGAGAAATAAAAAAACAAATTAATGCTAAACTAACTTTGGCGGTTGCCCTACTATTTCCGAATAAACCGGAAGTGTATCACTAACTATACACCTAAAAAAATCGTTAAACGAGGCATAAAGAAAAATATTACACCCATTGACAGGAGGTAAATAGATTAAGAAGGTAATCTTTTTTAATTGGTTTGGAATTTTTAGCGGGTCATTTATACCATTAATAAACTCCTTTATTTTTTTAAGTATGCCTGTTTCCTCGCTATCATTAATTACAAGTAATGCAATACTATCATTAACGGAGGCTACCGATTTAACATCGTACATTTTTCCATCCAATGAAATCTCATTTGAATTAATACGACTTCTTTTATAATCATTTTTTGAAAGAGTGATCTTCTCGAAAACAGTTTTTCTACATTCAACCTTAGCACGCATTTCATGCCGGATATAAAACTGCTCTAAATTATAAACAAACAACACTCCTCCCATTTGCAACAGGAGCGCGATAAAAACAAAAATAGAGGTTGATTTTTTCAGAAATTGGAATTTACTTAGAGCTAAAAAACCTAACTTGTATAAACAACTACAAACATATTAAAACTATTAATTTAATTTAAAAAACACCGGACCGATAGTTATACCGATCCGGTGTATTAAGAATAAATCACAAAATATACTCCTAAAATTACTTTAACATTATTCTTTCCTGATAGGTATTTGCCGAGCCTTTTACAACAAGCGTATAAACACCTTTGGCAATAGTACTTAAGTCAATTACAGAATGGTTAATGCCTTCAACTGATGATTTATTTTCAGATAACACAAGTCTTCCTGTAACATCAATTACATTTATCTGAGTGTTCCCTTTATCAGAAAGATAGCTAACGTTTAATAACCCTGATGTAGGATTTGGATATACCTGTAAAGGCAATGCTGTATTCAAATCATCACCTTGTCGGCAAGTTATTGTAGCCGTATAAGATTTAGATCCACTACCACAAGCATTGCTTGCAATAACTACAACATTACCGTTTCCTGTACCCAAATTTAATGTTAATGATGAAGAGTTACCACCACCCATAACATAAGTTGCCACCGGAGACGATGGATATAACCAACTCAACAAATAGCTGCCTGTAACATTTGATGTATTAGCTGTGAATTGAATGCCGGTAGCATTTGCACACCATGTACTTGGATTTGCTGTAAGAGACGCAGGAGAGTTTGGAGCACCTTTAACTCCAATACATCTTGCTGAACTTGTTCCACAACTATTAGTTGCAGTAACGCATACACTACCCGTAGTAAATGTTCCATAAGTGATGCTCACATTCCTTGTGCCGTTACCACTGATGGTTGCCCCTGCTGGTGCAGTCCAGTTATAAGTAACTCCTGCACCTTGGTTAGGGCATGAGTAAACAATCGTTTGTCCACATAAACCATTGGTAGAACCAGTTATACTGGCAGGCATGGCAGGCAGGTTTGGAGCAACAGTCTTACACTTTTGAGCCGATGTCACACCGCAAATGCTGGTTACACTAACACAAATACTTCCAACTGAGTTGTAACCGGAGCCAAATGCAACATTAATACTATTTGAAGTAGAACTTCCGGTTGCTCCGGCAGGTAACGTCCAGTTATAAGATGATGCGCCCGCACTTGCAGGTACTGAATAATTAATAGTTGTATTTGGACATGCAGTAAAAGTTCCGCTAATTACCCCAAGTGCAGCTGCTGATTTACTAATAGCAATGCATTTGGTTGCTGAAGTATAGCAACTTGTTTTTGATGCCACACATAAAGTACCACCATTCCAGGCAGCTCCAAAGCTAACCGTTACACTGGTACCTGTTCCTGTTACAGTTGCGTTTCCTGTTATAGTCCATAAATAGCTACTTGCACCGTCAACCGAAGGTGTGCTATAGGTAACACTTGTATTAGCGCAAGCTGTTAATGATCCGTTAATGCTTGCAGGTACTGACGTTGTTCCTCTTGTTTTTTGTGCCTGACGTATAGAGTTTCCACATGCATTGCCTGCCTGCACACCTGTAGTGTATAAAGAACCACTCGGGTTACCATAAGTAATAGTAACGCTTGGTGAGGTAGTAACAAAGGGTGAAACATTACTTACAACACCATTAAAATAGCTGCCTGCTGGCGCATCCCATGTATAAAAAGTTGCTCT
>JAYTNW010000234.1:0-5781 GCA_043748115.1 Bacteroidota bacterium
AAATAGGAAACATATAAAACTCCTGTACTTGGATTAGGATATACTTTACAATTAAAAGCATCATTATCTTTTTTGTTTTGCATCGCTTGTGCCATACGCATTACATTCACGGCATCTTCAACATCAAGATTTAGCATGGCTCGTGCCATGTAAACTCCTTCACCTCCCTGTATCGCATTTTGATAAGCGAGGTTTTGCAATTGCAGTAGCGTTAGGCTGTCCACCGTAGGAGTGTCCACTTCAAAATAGTTAGTAAGGTAAATGCTGTTGGCTAACTTTAAATTTTGCAGCAACAGTGTGTTATCTACAATACTTAAATTTTTCAGTTGTGCCTGCTGCTTATCCTTTATGGCAATGTAATCTTTTACATCTTTTATTTTACCAGTGTTGCCTGTTTTTTCTGCATTATAAAACTGCTGTAACCAAGCATCTTGCTGGCTGCCGCTGTTCATTAGTGCAGGGTTATCATCTAAATTATTAAAGGTAAACTCCTTGTTGTAAAACTGGTTTTCCTGTGCAAATTCATCATACGTTACCTGGTTTTGTGCTATGCGAAGCATTTCATCTTTGTCATCATCTGTTAAATTTTGAATGTGATTACAATTCCATGCACCATTAGCATTGCCCTGTGGAGTAATAGGATTTGCTGCTAACGGATAATAAGGGCAATACAAATTTTGAGGTGCAACACCATTCCCTGATAAATCATTGCGATGATACCAATCCAAAGGCTGGTTATTTGCAAAGGAGCCAGTTGCTCTGTCATTAGTATTGGAAAGATAACTATTCTCCCATGAGTTATCTGTTGGGTCGGTAGGGCTGCCATACTGTGGTGTGGTGGTAATTGTAGCACTTAAAAACTTAATTCCCTGAAAACTGCTTTGCATCCTGTTACAACGTATATTAGCACCAATGCACGAACCTAAAACACGTATATCAGTCCCCATGTTTTGTGTGCGATTGTCTTTAATGGTGCTGCGTGAGGTTTGGTCAATGCTAATGCCGCGCAGTAAATCCTGTTGCGGTGCAAGGCTTATAAAATTGGGGTCACTACCGTTGGTGCTGCGCAACACATTGTTGGCAATAATGTTTACACCCACACAGTTTTCAGTCCATATCCCGTAGTGAAAACTTGTTAAATCGCTGTTGGGTATAACCTGGTTAATGGTGTTGGCTTTTATCAATAAACCTGCATAACCACCCGGGCCACCAATGTAAGCAGCAAGGTTTTCAAGGTGTATGCCTTTTTCGGTATTACCCATGGTGTTGCCGGTTACTGTATAGTAAGAGCCGCTTTGTAATGAATAGTTACGAATGTTAATGGCAGCCGTTCCGTAATACGAGGGGTCATAGCCAATGCCCGTGTTAAACTGGTTGTTTATAACATTTACCCAAGGGTTGTTTACTACTTGGTAAAGCGTAACTCCTTCGCTAAAACGGTTAATGGTGTTGTTGCGTATAACCACGTAGGGCGCATCAACAGAGTAGGCAGCAATGCCCTGTGTGCATTGGTCAAAGGTATTTAAATCAACCCATGTGTTTACTTTAAACTGTGTAAACACTCCTGCTTGGCAGTTAAAAAAAGTATTGGTGGCCGCTGCTGTGCCGTTGCCTACATTAAGTGTAACCTCATTGGCGCGTGTGCCGCCTGCACATACGGCTGCAAACAAATTTCGCGATGCCACGGGTGTTACATTGCCCGCAGCTATGCGCATTTGGTAATTGTTGTCGCCTATGTTTTCAAAATGGTTGTTGTAAACATTTACATTGCTCACGTTGCAAAAAATTCCGCGTTGGGCATTATAAAACTGTTTTTGTGCAAAACCAACTTTACCAATGTTTAGCAGTGTTACATTTTCGGCATACACATGGTAAGGCGGGTCTTGTCCGGCACGTGGAGTTTTTGTTAACTGTGCCCCGGTGTTTGTAAACGTGTTTCCATAAACAGTGCTGTTAGTATAACTACCTCCAATAAACCGCAAAGCGGAATAGTTATGGTCAAACATGTTTCCGGTAACAGTTACTTGCGAGCCATTTGTGGTTTCCAATGAACCCAAAGCATCCTGCACGTTGCAACCCGTCATGGTAACCACTCCTCCATTGTTTGTTATGCCATTCCACATGCTGTTACACACGCTGTAAAATGTGCAATTGTTAAACGTAAGGTTTCCACCAGCATTTACATTAACAGCTGCGCTGCCGCTCATGGCAAAAGTGCAGTTTGTAAATGTCAGCGTACTGTTGCAAACTACAGTTCCGTTAACGGCTACTAAACTTCCGGCAGGTACTGTTTGAGAGTTAAGATTGCTACCGTTGTTAAACGTAACGGTATAAGCACATCCTGATGATAGTGGAGTAAAAAAAGTTTCAGGTGTTGCTGCATCTAAGTAAATGCGGTCTATTTGCAAACTTGCATCGCTGCTTGTTACAATTACCTTGTAACCTGCATCGTCCGCTAAATTATTAAAGGCAATATCGTTATAAGGCGGGCAAGCATCTTTTTTATACCATTGCCAAGCTCCTATGCTCACACATTTAATGTTGCTGGTTTGCATCACAACACCGTTTGCATCCACTAATTCAATTTTGCACGAACTGCCAGCGGCTGATAGGCTACGTGCTCTCATATAAAAATTATAAGTATTAGCAACCCCATCTGCACGTGGCTGAAAATTATATTCGACCGATTGCCCTGCATTGGCAAAGGAAACAAAACTGGTGCTGTTGGTAAAATCGAGCACGCTGTTACCGTTTAACACTACGGGTGCATTGGTGGTGTTGTCAATGGTGGCAATGGTTGGTGTGTTGGTAGTGTTGTCAAACACTTTGGCTTCAAGGTCGAAGTCTTTGGTCCAATGATCGGGGTGAGTGTTTTCATGCCATGAATCCACTTGATAAAAAATTGGGTTAGCAGTATTTGTATAGTCAAAAATATAAGTACTGCCTTGGCGATTAGCATTAATTTTTATGCCATTGATGCCTAATGAAGGATCTAAATTAAAACTAACTATATCTGAATTTAAAACATTGCCTGAAATGTTGGAGGACGGTTGTAGTGAGGTAGTGATTGCATATTGATGTAAAAGTGTGCTACCGGATTTTAGTTGCCTTGCAACAATAAGTTTACTGGGTGAACCTCCGTTAAAGCGAAAAGCATAACCATTATAATTGTATTGGCTGCTATTGTTTTGAGCAGAAAAATAATTGTCAAATGTATGATCAATCATATCTCCTGCCATTAAATCACCGCTGTCAAAAAATGGCTGTAACCTTGTTAGGGTTGCTTGAGCGTAAGAGGGTGATGCCGCTTGCCATACATATCCTTTAGGAACTGCTGGTAAATTAGTTACGGGCGAAACTCTTTCATCAAAAAAACCTGTTTGATAAAAATCAACTCCCATTAAACCAATCGCTTTCAACAAAGCCAACCATTGGGCAGGCCTTATGTTGTTTTCCTCATTATAATCCCAGCCCGCTGCAACAAATGGTGCATACCGGATATCGCCAAACATTAACTCATGATTTCGACAATTACTCATCCATTTAAATCCATGATCAGCAGAAAAGGAGCGTTTATGCCACGTACTGGGTACGCGCGGATAAAAATCCGGGGTAGAATATCGCATCCCGTTAATTTGTGATTGGGTTTCGCGCAATTGCTCGTAATTATATCGGTATCTTGGTAATCCATCAACAGCATAATTCAACAAAATAGTAGATGAGTTAAACAAAGAGGATACTAAACTACTTGTTAAAAAACCGGGATAGCCAGACTGATTATTTACATTGGTATATCTATTGTCAATTTTTCTTTTTATATCTCCTAAGTAATCAAATCTATCTATACCAAAAGATATTTCACTAAGTACGGAATTGTCTAAACCAACCGATCCGGCAAAGGGAGGTGAGGTATCATAATCTTCAAAAACCGGACTTATCTCATTATTCTCGCCCACTAGTTGAATTTTTATTGAGGTGTTTAACGGTGGAATTCCGTTTATATTCCCATTTTTTATATTTAATAATCTATTAACCTGGCTTGTAGCGTCACCATCATAATGTTGTACTAATGATAATTTAGGGGCGAATACTGCTGTGTTGTTATCATTAGGGCTTTCGCATTCCACAAAATCTGGATTAACTATATTACCAAAATTGTCAATATGATTTAATCCATTTCGTAGGTAATGTTCGTATGAAGAAAAAATCTGGTTCATCATTTGGGTTTTAATGTAGGGCTCGGTTTGTCCAAATTGTTGAAATAGACAATCGAATCTTAATTGCGCCCTATAGGTGTTTATACTCCATCCTAAATCTACAGCAGAATTATTAGCATAGCCAATAAAGGCAGCAGTCAACAAATCCCCTAGTGGGTCTCCCAATGTTGAAGTGTTTTCGCACAAAAGAAAAGCATAGTTCCAATGTGTTGCCATTTCAACTTGCAAGGCTAATGCGGTTGAAACAACACTTGTACTCGGTATTCCGGATCCAGGGTAACCACCCAAATAGGTTGGAGACATCCAATTCGAATTTCGCCTGAAATTGTGACCCGGTTTATATCTTGGCTCAGGAAATCTTTTTAATTGTGTAACCTGATCATAGGTATTAACATCGGAAGAATGATCCCCGCCACCAAGTGTATGACCAACGGCATAATCCAAAATATTTAGAGAGCCGTTATAATTGGGTTGTGGAAGTGTAGAAGATGATAAAGTGTGGGTGTAATGAGTTTGATTGTTTATGTCCGCATAATCCTGAAGAATTTGCTGGCTGCTTAAAGGTATGTTTCCAAAGTATATTGCAAGCTCGTCAATGTCACCTAAAAAACGATAGTTAAAATTATTATTAAGTAAATAAAGAGTATTAGCTTCACTTTGCCCTATCGCATTTTCAGCAACCCAGGCATTATTTGCAGCTATTTCAAAGCCTTGAGGCAGCTCCCCGTCAACATATACTCTTTTTACTCCTGATGCAGCGTTGTACCAAAAAACAATATGGTGCCATTGCCCATTGAAATAGTGGTCCCAAGTTTTCTTTCCCTCCCCTGTTAATTCAATTTGAAAAGACTGAAATGCGTCAAGGTTATTTTGACCTGAAGGCGTGTTTACAGTAAGTGTTGGAGTGTAAAAATACAATCGTGGTTTACTATTGTTTCCATCAGAGCTGAACTCAAAACCAGCAGCATATCTCTCCCCAGAACCTAACACTCTAAACAACGATAGCACATCCTGTAAGGTTGATGCAGCATCTGATCTAAACAGCATTTCGAAAGCAATAAAGCCTGATGAAGAAGTTGTTGAAGAAAGCAAACATGAATTCACCGGGGCGTTGCTTGCCGATGAAGATGAAATAAAGTGGCAATAACTTCCCACCTGTGGAGCAACAGGAGTAGCAGGAATGACAGCATCATTTGGAGTTAAGATATCATTACCTGAAGTGCAAGTGCCCGGCAATGGTGAGGTGATAGTATTTACAAAGTTTCCCTCGTATTGAAAATATGCTTTGGGGACATCCACCTGTGCATTGCCCCACCAACATACCATCAACAAAGCAAAAGTGAAAATTATTTTTTTCATTGTAGATTGACTATTTTATAAATCAAAAACAGCCAAAAACTTTACGTTATTTTATATTACTTGGTTAATTAGGATAAAAGAGCCTTCAGTTTTAGCTGAAGGCTAAATCGCGCATAACGATTTAAAATAATAAAGAGCCGCAAACGACTTTTGCCTGAAACTGGGTTGACTTTCTTTTTTCATAGCCTTTGCATTTGTTTAAGTA
>JAYTNW010000235.1:0-16766 GCA_043748115.1 Bacteroidota bacterium
TCAATATTGTAGGTTGTATTGGTGGTGACGGCACCGTTAATGAAACGGCTCAGGCATTGGTGAGCACCCCTGTAACATTGGCTATCATCCCTACCGGATCAGGAAATGGTTTAGCGCGGCATCTTAATATACCTTGTGATATTGTTAAGTCATTTACCATCATTAACAAATTAAAGATTGAAAAAATAGACTCCTTTTTTGTTAACGATTTTTTTGCAGTGAATGTGGCGGGAGTTGGATTTGATGCTTTTGTTGCTCACCAATTTGCGAAAGCAAAATCACGGGGATTTTTAAATTACATTAAATGTGTATTTCGCTCCTATAGTAATTTTGGGTCTTTCTCTTTTAATGCTTTTGTTTCGGGAAGGTCACTGGCAAAAGAAGCATGGCTCATTTCTTTTGCAAACTCCTCACAATTCGGAAACAATGCTTACGTAGCTCCATTTGCCAATTGTACGGACGGCCTTATTGATATTACCATTTGTAAAAAGGTAAAATCTTTGCAGCTTCCCTTCTTTGTGTGGAGATTATTCTGTAAAAAACTAAAAGAAAATAACACCATTGAATTTTTACAGACAGATAATGCTTTGTTTAACTTTAATCATTTGTTGCCTCTGCATATTGATGGCGAGCCTGCAGGCATGACGGACAAAGTATCCATTAAAATAAATCCACGGTCGTTAAATGTTATTGTTCCATAAGCAATCATGACAAAAAAAAATAAAAACACTACATCAGGGATTATGTACTCAACCAATCCCGATTTTAAATTTGAACAACCCAAACAGAAAACAACAATGCTTCCCGCAAGCCAACAAAAACTTACTGTATTTCGTGATAGTAAGCAACGCGGTGGCAAAACAGTTACTGTGGTTACAGGTTTTATAGGGCCTGATGAAAATCTTGAAGCTTTAGGCAAACAGTTAAAAACCAAATGCGGGACTGGTGGCACAGTAAAAAATGGAGAAATTATTATTCAGGGCGATGTAAGAAATAAGGTCTTAGAATTTCTATTAAAAGAAGGCTATAAAGCCAAGGGCTCAGGAGGTTGAAAATTTATTAAAACACTCTCTTAATAAGCCTAAGTTTGTGGCTATACCGCTTGATCTCATTATTATATATTCCAACTTGATCAAAGGAATCCACTCTTACTTTTCCTGATGCGTGAATAATTTTATCTTTTGAAGTTAGAATTCCAACGTGTACAATCTTTCCTTCTTCGTTATCAAAAAAAGCTAGATCACCGGGATGGGTTTCATCAATAAGGTTGACAGTGTACCCATGTTCAGCTTGCATGTAAGCGTCACGCATTAAGCGATAGCCTGACAATTTAAAAACCATTTGAGTAAATCCAGAACAATCAATGCCAAAGGGTGAGCGTCCGCCCCATAAGTAAGGAGCATTTAAATACATAAAAGCATTTTCAGTAAGTAGTTGGGATGAGCGCGCCTTTTCAGGAAACCGAGCATTGCCTTCAAATTTAAACCGCTTGTCATTAATGCGGCAATGTTCGTTCTCATAAAACGGTAGTACACTGCCTAATAAAATAGTTTGTATCCGCCCGTCATGTACCATGAGTTGAACAAGATCATACGATAAAAATGCTCCCGTTTTTTGCAGGAAAACAAAATCTCGGTAGTCAAGTGCAGTATGCTGAACAGAAGGTATAAATCCTTCATAGTCGTCAAAAGCCACTTTTATTTTATGCCAGTCAGCAGTTTTATCAGTTACTTCATAATGTTCGCCAAACAATAACTGTGTTACCATTTCGCTACGGTGAGACGCTTCTTTTCTAACCGGTAAAATACTTAACTGACAAATGCCGTGGGACACTATACTTGTTTGTTGGTTAATTTATTTTGATCCTTGTTAAATTAATGTCGAAATTTTTATTAAGAAAAAAAACTTGGTGTTAAGCAACATTTTCAATCACCATGGCGCTTGCACCTCCACCTCCATTACAAATGCCTGCACCTCCAAATCGTGCATTGTTTTGCTTAAGAACATGAATAAGGGTAACCAATATCCTTGCTCCTGAGCAACCCAGCGGGTGACCTAAGGCCACTGCACCACCATTAACATTTACTTTAGATAGATCCAAATTCATTTCTTTAACATTAGCTAATGCAACAACAGAAAAAGCCTCATTTAATTCCACAAACTCAAGATCTGTTAGTTTCAATCCGGCTTTGGCCACGGCTTTAGGTAGTGCCTTTGATGGTGTGGTTGTAAACCATTCTGGTGCCTGCTCAGCATCTGAATAACCGCGAATTATAGCAAGCGGTTTAAGTCCAAGTTTATCAGCCTTTGCTTTGCTCATTAATACCAATGCGGCTGCTCCATCATTCATGGTAGAGGCGTTAGCGGCAGTCACCGTTCCATCTTTGGTAAAAGCTGCTTTGAGCTCAGGTATCTTGTCAAATTTTACATTCTTATATTCTTCGTCTTCAGCAAAAATTACAGGATCGCCTTTGCGTTGAGGTATTTCCACCGGTACTATTTCATCTTTAAATTTACCGGCTGACCAAGCAGCGGCACTTCTTTTATAGGAATCAATAGCGTAAGCATCCTGCTGTTCGCGTGTAAAACCATACTTGGCAGCAGTAGCATCTGCAGCGTTACCCATTGGGTAATTATGATACACATCCGTTAAACCATCTTTGGCTAAACCATCAATCATTTTAACGTCACCATATTTATTTCCCCATCTCATGTTTTCAGTGTAAAAAGGTACACTGCTCATGTTTTCCATTCCACCGGCAACCACCACATCGTTATCTCCCAACATAATGCTTTGCGCTCCTAGCATCACAGCTTTCATTCCTGATGCACAAACTTTGTTGATAGTGGTGCTGTGAACAGTATCGGGTAAACCAGCAAACTTCGCTGCTTGACGCGCTGGAGCCTGGCCAAGGTTTGCCTGCAAAACGTTACCCATGTAAACTTCAGTAACCTCTTCAGGATTTAAATTGATTTTAGCCAGTGCTCCTTTTATGGCAATGGCACCAAGGCGTGTGGCAGAAACTGACGCCAACTTACCTCCAAAACTTCCCATAGGGGTGCGTACAGCTGATACGATATAAACTTCATTCATAACTATTGGCTCTTATTTGTAAATCATTTGATAAGCCGCAAAAGTATAAAAAGTAAGGGCTTATGCCAAGCGCTGCTGAACGGTGTAAGTCGGCTCTTGGTTGAGAATACGGTGGGAGCAAATATTATTGCATTAAACCGTAGTTTAACTCCACCTGAAATTTTTCGTTGATGGCGCCTATCCTCTTGGCTGCAGCTTCTGATATTTTCACTATCTGTTTATCATTATCTCCAGTGTCAGGTAACTGCCCCACTACTTTAACAAAAACATAATCTCCATTCATCCGATTGGTTACTTTAATAATGGTTCCTGAGGGTGCTGAACGGTGCAGTGCATAAAATTTGCTTTGGTTAATGTCACCATCTTTTAACCATGATGCCATTCCTGTTTCCATCATTTCCACTATGTTGCCCTCCTTACCTGATTTTCGGCTTTCCTTTTTAGCAGGTATGTATGCCACTTCTTCTTTAGCCGGATTTACAGGAATAATCTTATTTCCAGCATCAGCGTAAACGGGTGATGGTGCAGAGATCTTGTTTTCAGCAACCTGTTTTATCTCCGGTTTCTTTTCTTCCTTGGCAATAGCAGGTGATGTTGGGATAACCTGGGTGTTTACCTGAGCTTCTTTTTTAAGCTCTTGCTTAGGTTCAACTGTAATGGGTGCCGCTTCTGTGTTTTTGATCTTTAAAACCTGCCCCAACTTCAGTCCAGAATCTTTCAGGTTGTTCCACGCTTTAAGATCATCCGGTTTTACGTTATACTTTTTTGCTAACCCGAAAAGAGTCTCGCCTTTTGCAACTGTATGTTGTTTCGTTTTGCCTAAAGCTGAGGTAGATGGTTTTTGTATTGGAGTAACAAAACTTTCTTCCTTTGCCTCTTTAACTTCTTTCACATTTTCATTTATATCTTTAGCAGGCAGCAAAGGCACGTTTATTATCTGGCCCGTTTTTAAATCATTGATGCCGGGATTTACACCTTTAAGTTCATCAATGCTTAAATTGTATTGACGCGACAGTGCCGACCATGTTTCCTTAGCTGCTACCTTATGTAGTTTTACCTGTTTTCCGCCAACAGTTTTAAAGGCCTGCTTCTGCTGTGCCAAAGCAGGCGCTGATACGCTAAGTAAAATTGCTAAGGACTTTATAATGAATTTGTTCATATTACATGGTTTGGACTTACAATACTACGCAAACACAATGCTGTTATCACAGAGTATAGTAGATGGTTTTAAACAAATTAATTAACACAAAAACGATCTACTCTCTAATAAATTATAGAACTTTGAGTAAATATTTAATTTCCTATGCGCACCTCACTGTTTGTTTTACTATTCGTCTTTTTATCAGGGCACTTAACCGCCCAGCAAAAGCTTGTTTATAGCTATCAATTGCAGGCTGAAGTTTCACCAGGTATGGCACGTACGTTCAGTAAGGCATTGAAAATTGCAGAAGAAAAAAAAGCGGATTTGTTTTTAATCAGAATGAATACTTACGGTGGCATGCTTGATGCGGCAGATAGCATTAGAAGCAGCATATTAAATGCTAAGATTCCGGTTGCCGTGTTTATAGACCACAATGCAGCCAGTGCAGGAGCCCTTATTTCTATTGCATGTAATAGGATATATATGAAAAGCGGCTCAAGCATTGGAGCAGCTACCGTAGTTACCGAAGATGGATTGGCCGCTCCGGATAAATACCAATCATATATGAGAGCGATGATGAGAGCCACCGCAGAAAAAAGAAACCGTGACCCAAAAATCGCTGAGGCCATGGTAGATCCACGTGTAATCATACCCGGAATAAATGACAGTGGTAGGGTGCTGACCTTTACCGCCAACGAAGCTTTTAAAAACAACTACTGCAATGCCATCGTAGAGTCAGAAACGGAGTTGTTGAAAGCGGAAAACTTGTCCAATGCCTTGCAGGAAACGTACACACCTTCAACTACTGATAAAATGATTGGATTTTTGTTAAATCCCGCCATCAGTGGATTGCTTATCCTCATTATGTTGGGAGGTTTGTATTTTGAATTTCAAGCTCCCGGAACCATTTTTCCAGTCGCGGCTTCGGTGGTAGCTGCCATTTTATATTTTGCCCCTCTTTATTTAGAAGGGTTGGCCGCCAATTGGGAAATATTGCTTTTTGCCAGCGGTGTTCTACTGTTAGCGCTTGAATTTTTTGTGATACCCGGATTTGGTGTGGTAGGTATTGCTGGCATCATTTGTACTACTTTGGGATTTTCCCTCAGTATGCTAAACAATGATGGATGGGACTTTGCTTTTACTACTCAGGATCAAATCACAACTGCATTTGCTATTTCAAGCGGAGCCATGCTGCTGAGCGTGATTTTATTTTTTTATTTCATTGGTAAACTTGCCACCTCCAAAAGATTTGGGAAAATGGCATTGCAAACACAGTTTTCATCAGCCGATGGCTTTAAGGCGGCCGGTAACAAAATAAATTTAAAAGGAAAAACAGGTAAGTCTCTTACCGATTTAAGACCATCAGGTAAAATTGTAATTAATGATAAGGTGTACGATGCCGTAGCTCAAAATGGTTTGATAGCAGCAGGCGAAAGCATTGTTGTGGTTGAGGATGCACTTACACTTACCGTTAAGCCGGAAGTTTTATAAAGGTGTGAATATCTTTGTTTATATCATTCGGACATAACGTTAAGCAAAAGAACCTATTACATACATTTGTGAAATTATTGTTAAATCGCATCCACCCTTAAACTAATACCAAAATGCAAAAGCGAAAGTTTACTATTTTATGTCTTCTAGTTGTTTCTGTTCAAGCTTGTAAAGATTACAAGCCTGAAGTTGACCGTCTTAACAAAGAGCGCGATTCGCTCATGAACGTTGGAGCAAGAAAAGACAGTACCATTGATGTTTTTTTAGGCGATTTCAACGAAATTGAAGGCAGCCTTGACAGCATTAACCAGCTACACTCAGCCATTACACTTGACAGAAAAAGTGACCCGGAAATGGGCGGAACCGTTAAAGATCGCATCCGCAAAAACATGGAAAGCATTAATGCCTTGTTGGACGAAAACAGCCAGCGCATTGCCGAACTGTCCCGGAAACTGAAAAGCAGCGGAGTAAAAAGTTCGCAGCTACAAAAAATGATTAACTCATTGAATATGAAAATCGCAGAAAAAGATTCTATGATTGCCATGCTCAACACGCAGTTAGGTGATGCCAACCTCATGATTACAGGCTTAAGAAGTAATATTGATACCTTAAACAATGAAATAGTTAGTAAAAGCCAGGTTATTGAAGAGCGTACCAACATGCTTAACACTGCATTTTATACCATTGGCACCTACAAACAACTTCGTGATAAAAAAATCCTCAATAAAAAAGGCGGCTTTTTGGGTATAGGACGCAATCAAGTATTTAATGCCGACTATGACAGCACACAGTTTACTAAAGTTGATATCAGGCAGCTAAGTTCATTGCCGATAGATGTAAAGGACGCGAAGATCATTACCAACCACCCTACTTCTTCCTACAAGCTAGAAAAAACCAAAAAGAAAGTGACAGGAATTGTTATCACCAATGCTGAAAAATTCTGGAGTTCATCCAAATATTTGGTGGTGGTTACCAAATAAATATTTCATGTACCATAAAAAAAGGAGGGCAAATGCCCTCCTTTTTTTATGGTACTAAAACCTAAATTTTCGATCAGTTATTTAAAAACTTCGCTACCTTTTCAAAATAAACATTCTTATCGGTAGAAAAGTTCTCTTCGTTGCTGCCAGATGTTCTCACAATGTACATTTCACTAACGCTTTTGATCTGTTTAATATCAGCAGGTTGAATTAGCTTATCCTGTGCCGAAACCACAACCATTAAACCTTTAACCCCTTTTGTTTTTTCCATGGCATACATCGGTTCGTAATTTTTGTCGAAACCAAACGGCATGTTGATTTCCTTTCCATTCTTCTCCTTAATTTTCTTCTTCATCACCTCCAACCCTATCCATGGACCGTCTGCTATAATTTTTTGTGTTTCGGGACGATTTGCTCCTACTCCAATGGATAAACCGGCTCCAATGTTTAGTCCGTAAAGATTAAACTTTGTTATCGCCCTGGATTTGCGCAAGTAATCCAGCACAGCATTGAGATCGGTAATAAATTGAGGATAAATATAAAGCTCAGGATCAATTTTAAATTCACTGCTGCTGCCATACCCGCGGTAATCGTACATGGCTACATTATAACCAGCACTCATAAAGGAATTAGCGATTTCAAGGTTGTCGGCCATGTTGCCGTCACCACTACCGCTTATCACTATCCAATTGGTGGTTTTTTTAGGCAATTCAAAAAACCAGGCGTTAAGCACTGCGGCATCCGTAGTTTTTATTTTTTCTTCTTTATAGGTCATCCCAAATTTGTCAGGCGTTACCTTGTAAGCTTTTGATGGACTAAGCGCCATGGAAGTGAAAGAGCTGATGACCGCTGCAGCTAAAAGTGAAAGAGAAAGATTTTTTTTCATTTTTATAAAATATTTTTTTGTGGTTTAAACAGGCAACAAATGTAAAAACCCCTAACGGAATATAGCCTAAAAAATTATCAACAATAAAGAGTATCTGACTTGTTTTCTTACAATTTAATAAATGGGCTTGGTCAAACTGATAGCTTCATTAACCACCAATTTCTGTTAGTTCACCAATTCATTTAACAAATGACATTAAAAGTAAAACATCTTGTATGCATAACAAATCGGTGTTTTTAATTTTAAAGATTACAAATTATGTCAAAACTAAATTGCAATGATTTTAATAAATTGACCCACGATGAACAAGCCTGGTATATCTGGAACGGAGCGATACACTTGCACGTTCGTGAGGTATATGGCTACCGAGTGAACTTGTTTTCATTTAACGGTTTTTATATTGAGTTATGGTACAGTACTGGAGAAAACAGTATTAAAAAGATAAAATCTTTTGAAAATGCAGCATTGCTGGCTCCCTATTTAGAAGATATTACCCTTGAACACATTTTGCAGATGAAGTAATGTTAAATACTTGCATCTGCGGTTAAACCCTTGGTGAGTGAAGAGGTCAAAAAACCTCAAACACAACACAAAATGATAAAAAAATCAATGGTAGTAGCAAGCTTATTCTTAGGATTAAGCCTTTTTTTAAGCGATGCAATGGCTCAACAGCATGAACGCAGAAAACAACTGACTCCTGAACAAAGGACTGAGAAGAGGTTAGCCCGGCTTAAGAGCGAGTTAACACTCACAGACCAACAATCATCAGAAGTTAAAGAAATTCTGCTTAAACATGAAAAAGAAAATGCGGTAAAGGACAAGCAAATGAAAGGTTCTCGTAAAGAGTTCAATGAAGAGTTGGACAAAATACTTACACCCGATCAAAAAGCAAAAAGAGACAAGCTAATTGCCGATAGAAAAGAAAAAATGAAAGATCGAAAACAGGATCGCGATGACAAGCAAAAGAAATAAACATAAGTGATCCATACCAAATCCAGGCCCGCCTTTTTGAGCGGGCCTTTTTTTAATCCCTACAAAAGACCCTTAGCAAATGCCTCATCCTCGCCTCCACTCGTTGCAAACAATAGCGGTAGCGGTAGCAATATTTAGAGACTCTGCTGTTAAATAATTATTAGCGGGGTTGTTAAATGAGGGTATCGTAATTCTTTTATTTGCCGTAGTTGCTATCAACTCACTTACACCCTTTGACTCATTGCCAAATACAATCACCGAAGCAGTGGGTTTATCAATACCATAAACAGATTCACCGTTTAAAGCAGTTACAAAAACCTGCACGTTTTGGTCAGCCTGTGCTTGTTTTAAAAAAACGTCAAGCTCTTTATAAAAAACATTTACCCTGAACAATGAACCCATGGTGCCCTGAACCACCTTGGCATTAAAAGCATCGACAGAATTTTTGGAACAAACAATATTTTTTATGCCAAACCAGTCAGCAATACGGATGATGCTACCTAAGTTTCCGGGATCCTGTATGTTATCAAAGGCAAGAACAGGCTCATTCTCCCAAACCAATTCTCTTTCTTCACCAGGCAAATGAGCAACGGCAACTACCTTGTTAGGGCTTGTTAGCATGGATATGCGCTCCAGTTCCTTATGGCTAATAGTCACAATTTTTTGTTCTGCTTTTTTTAAGGTCACGGCATCCAAGGATCGGATCCATTCTTCTACACCATAAATGCTTTCTATTATAAATGATGACTGAATTAACTCAAGCACACATTTTTCGCCTTCGGCCACAAATAGCTTTTGCGCTAAACGCTCTTTTTTATCTTTGAGCGATTTAATTTTTTTGATAAGAGATGATGTCAGCATATTACAACGCGGCTAAGTTAGCCGAAATCAGGGTTACGTTGAGGCAATTCTTTATACTCCAAAATACTCATCTATAAACTGTGGGCATCGTTAAACGAATTTTCATAGCTTCCGTTACTCTGTGTGCACTTGCATCATGCAGTCCCTATAAACAATTATACCCGGGTGAGCATTTACTCAACAAAAACATTGTTAAAGTTGACAAGCCAGAACTTAAAGATGGCATAAAAGCCATTATTAAGCAAAAGGCTAACAGAAAAATACTTGGTGTTTTCAGGTTTCATCTTGGCGTTTACACTTTGGGAAATCAAGGTAAATCAAATAGGTTTAAAAACTGGCTTAAGTACACCGTGGGAGAGGAACCAGTAATATTGGATACCCTTTATACCGGCAAATCCACCCAGCAAATTAAATTGTTTATGGCCAACAACGGCTACTTTAATGCAGTTGTAAAGGACTCTACCATTTATAAAAAGAAAAAAGCATTTGTTCGTTACGTTATTACCAGCAACAAGCCTTACCGTGTAAAGGATATCATCAGAAAAAGTGAGGATCTTAAACTAGACAGTTTGGTGAGGAATGACACCGCAAATACAAAATTAGTTAGAAACAACATTTTCAGAACAGATGATCTTCAAAAAGACAGGGAGCGTCTTACTGAAAACCTACGTAACCGAGGATATTATTATTTCAACCAGCAATTTATCACTTATGATGTGGACAGCAACTTTAACGATTTTAGTTTAATTGTTTACCAAAACGTTAGTAAACTAGAAACGGTTGATCCCGATACCAAGGAGGTGATAAAAAGCGAAAACCATCACGTTTATAACCTCAGAAATGTTTTTATAGGCACAAACTATGATCCACTTCAAAGGGATACCCTTTTGCAATTGTATGACACCATACCGCATAAAGGTTTTTATTTTCTTACCCGAAACGGCACTAAGATGGCTATTAAACCTGATGTGATCGTTAATCATACTTTTCTTAAACCGGGCACCGTCTTCAAACAATCTGCATCTGACCGCACCTACAAAAGTTTAAACCTTTTAGGAATTTACAAATTCATAAGTATTAACTACTATCCCGCTTCGGGTGCAGAGTCCGACACGCTTCACCTTGATGCAAATATAAGCCTCGCGCCATACCTTAAACAGGATTACAAAGTGGAATTTGAAGGAACCAACAACGGGGGTAACTTGGGAGTGGCCGGAGATGTTTCTTACAGAAATAAAAATGTTTTTAGGGGTGGTGAGTTGTTTGAATTAAAACTAAGAGGCGCGTTGGAATCACAAAAAAACTTTGCAGGGCCGGAGTCCGAAAACAAAATCATTTTCTTTAACACTTATGAAGCAGGTATTGAAAACTCAATAACACTTCCCAAAGCCATTTGGCCCTTTGCTCCTCTTTTCAGAAACAAATCTTCCAATCCGCAAACCACATTTTCTACCAACTACAACATTCAAAATCGTCCTGAATTTAAAAGATCGTTACTGGATTTTTCAGCATCCTTAGAGTGGCGGCAAAATCAGTTTGCTAAACATATTGTAACGCCATTTCAGGTGAATTTTGTAAACGTTTCGCTTGACCAAAGTTTCGCTGAAAAACTACTCGCATTAGGCGACCCCATTTTACTTAGTAGTTATGACAACCACCTAATCACCAACGGCAGGTACACATTCATTTACAGCAATCAGGTATTAAACAAGCTTGCGAATTTTGCATTTTTTAGGATTAACCTAGAGCTTGCAGGTAACACCTTAAGGCTTTTTAAACAACTAGAAAAAAATGTGGAGCCAGATACGCTTGGTCGTTACCAGGTTTTAAACAAAAGATTTGCGCAATACATTAGGCCTGATGTTGATTTCCGCTATTACCACACTTTAAACGCCCATAACTCACTCGTATATCGTATTGCAGGAGGCATTGGTGTTACCTACCTCAACTCGGTAATCCTCCCGTTTGAAAAAAGTTTTTATGCCGGTGGATCCAATGATTTACGAGCATTTAGAGCCCGTAGCATAGGCCCAGGTGCATATGCCAGTGATGATAATTTTGAACGAATAGGCGATATTAAAATCAATGGGAATATAGAATACCGATTCGACATTTTACGTATTTTAAAAGGAGCTTTTTTTGTGGATGCTGGAAACATTTGGCTTCGCAAAAATGACGAAAACAGACCCGATGCACAGTTTGGAATAAGTACATTTTACCGTCAACTAGCGGTGGGAAGTGGATTAGGGTTTCGCTTCGATTTCACCTTTTTTATTTTCCGTCTTGATATTGGTGTGCCCATGGTTGATCCCCGTTTTGACCGTAAGAACAAGTGGGTAGTAAAAAACCTCAATGGCCGCGACCTTAACTTTAATTTCGGAATAGGGTATCCTTTTTAGACTATTTCTTATTCGGCATTAACCTTATATTTTATTAATTTTGCAGCGCCTTTCTTTCAGGGCTTCCGGTTTTTTGGCCGGTTAACTAAATCTGTAACATTTACAAGTAGATAAAAACTATGCTTAACAAGATTACCGAACTTTTAGGAAAAGACGCTGACAAATTACTCAATCATCAATGTAAAACTGTAGCTAAAGATTTTATACACCAGCCCGGGGCTGATTTTGTAGATCGTATTTTTGCACCATCTAACCGAACAAATCAAACCTTAAAAAGCATTGAGGCCCTTTACAACCACGGTCGCTTAGCTGGAACGGGTTACCTTTCCATTTTACCTGTTGACCAAGGCATTGAACACTCTGCCGGAGCATCATTTGCCCCCAATCCTTTGTTTTTTGACCCTGAAAACATTGTTAAACTCGCCATTGAAGGTGGATGTAATGCCGTAGCTTCTACCTATGGTGTGTTGGCTTCAGTGTCAAGAAAATATGCCCATAAAATTCCATTTATTGTTAAAATCAACCATAATGAGTTTTTAACCTATCCCAATAAATTTGATCAAATCATGTTCGGAAGCATTCAAGATGCATGGAACATGGGTGCAACGGCTGTGGGCGCTACCATTTATTTTGGAAGCCCTGAATCATCAAGACAAATTGTTGAAGTGGCAAAGGCCTTTGAAAAAGCCCACGAACTAGGCATGGCAACCGTACTGTGGTGTTACACACGCAACAATGACTTTAAAAAAGATGGGATTGACTACCACACTGCTGCTGATCTTACAGCTCAGGCCAACCATTTAGGCGTTACCATTCAGGCTGATATTATCAAACAAAAGCTTCCTACCAATAATGGAGGCTACACCGCTATTAACTTCGGAAAAACGCATAAGGATGTTTATGAAAAACTAAGCAGCGACCATCCCATTGACCTTTGTCGGTACCAAGTGCTTAATTGCTACAATGGGCGCATGGGGCTTATTAACTCAGGTGGCGAATCAAAAGGAGCTACAGACATGGCCGAAGCGGTTACAACGGCCGTTATCAATAAGCGTGCTGGTGGTCAGGGGCTTATTTCAGGCCGCAAAGCATTTCAAAAACCGTTTAAAAATGGAATTGAAATGCTCAACATTATCCAGGATGTTTATTTAACAAAAGAAATTACTTTAGCGTAACATTTGGTTTGATATATAAGGTTAAATACCAAGAGAATGTTTAGCTCTTAAATCCTTAAAATCAAAACATTAAACTGCCGATCATGTCCTGGTTTAAACGAATAAAAGAAGGTATTACCACATCTACCAAAGATAAAAAGGAGACTCCTGAAGGTCTTTGGTATAAGTGTCCGGAATGCAAAACAATAGTTCCTTCCAGCGAACATGCGGAAAACGCTTTTGTTTGCCCTAAATGCGCCTATCACGAACGTATTGGCTCTGCTGAATATTTTGAGTTGATTTTTGATAACAATCAATTTACAGAGATAAACGCCCAGCTAATCTCCGCTGATCCATTAGGATTTATTGACACCAAGAAATACACTGATCGTTTGCGTGACACCATGGCTAAAACAGAGCTTAAGGATGCCATACGAACAGCAGCGGGAAAAGTAAACGGAAACGACCTAATGATTGCCTGTATGGACTTTGAGTTTATCGGTGGAAGCATGGGGTCTGTGATGGGTGAAAAAATAGCTCGCGCAATTGATTATTCTGTCAAACACAGAATGGCTTTCATGATCATCAGCAAATCTGGCGGTGCCCGCATGATGGAAGCTGCTTTTTCGCTCATGCAGATGGCAAAAACCTCCGCAAAGCTAACCCAACTTGCCGATGCAAAGCTGCCTTACCTTAGTTTACTTACTGACCCTACAACTGGTGGTGTAACTGCATCTTTTGCTATGTTGGGAGATCTTAACATTGCTGAGCCGGGAGCTTTAATTGGCTTTGCAGGACCGCGAGTGGTGAAAGAAACCATAGGAAAAGAACTTCCAAAAGGATTCCAGACGTCTGAATTTGTACTGGAGCATGGTTTCTTAGATAAAATTGTTGACCGCAGACACCTTAAACAAACAATTGGTAAATTGCTTTTCATGTTCAACAATTAAGGGTCAAAACCTGGTTGGCTACATTTTAATTGGTAACATTTTCTTTACACTTATCTTCTAAAAAAAGAGGCATAATTTTCGTTACTTTGCAGAGCGAATGTTCATGCCATTAAAAGCAAATTTACGGGGGTATTGTTTTTGTTTAATGCAGGTTGTTTTTTCTTGCTTCTTGCCATCTTTTGTGTACTCCCAATGCTCGATAACCGTTAGTAGTTTTCCTTACACGGAGGGCTTCGAGAATGGTACAGGAAACTGGAATACAGGTGGAGCCGCTTCCGATTGGACATGGGGATCACCTTCAAAAAACATCATCACGGGTGCGGCAGCCAGCCAAAAATGCTGGATAACAGGAGGCCTAACAGGTAATTTTTACAATTTTAGCCAACGATCCTATTTAGAAAGCCCCTGTTTTAATTTTACCAGTATCACCAACCCTTACATTTCATTTTCTGTGTTTTGGGATACTGAAAACCAATATGACGGAGCCAGCTTTCAGTATTCTACTGATTTGGGTGCCACCTGGAACTATGTTGGAAGCACCTCTAGTGTGTCCAATTGTTTGAATGGAAACTGGTTTAACACCACCAACATTAATAATTTAAGTACACTGGGTTCCAATCCTAAAAATGGGTGGAGTGGTAACACGTTAGCCACCAACGGCTCGTGCACAGGAATGGGAGGACTAGGTCAATGGGTAACAGCCAAACAAGAAATGCCTTTTTTAGCTGGGGCATCATCAGTTAAATTCAGGTTTACTTTTGGCGCAGGAAGCCAATGCAACAACTACAATGGATTTGCCATTGACAACATTTACATAAACGAAAGCCCTGCTCCATTTACGGCAACAACATCAAATACTCCAGCAGGATGTAATAGCGCCAACGGCTCAGCAACTGTAAATGTTTCTGGCGGTGTTGCTCCCTACTCTTATGCTTGGAGTGGATTTACAAACACAACCGCCACACTTACCAATGTTTTTGCAGGTAACTACAACGTTGTTGTTACTGATGGTAGTAATTGCACTGCAACATTCTCGGTTGCTGTTCCTCAGTCAGCTCCTGTTCAGTTTAATGGTTCTGCTTTACCTGACACCTGCGGCAAAGGAAATGGAAAAATTCAGGTAAGCCCTACCAGCGGAATGGCTCCATATTCATATCAGTGGTCAAATGGTAATGGCTCCCAACCCATTGCGCAAAATCTCTCCCCGGGGGCATATACGGTTACCGTAACCGATAGCAAAAGCTGTAGCTCAACAGCAACTTACACGGTAGGTGCCATCAACGGGCCGTCATCCGTTACTTGGACAGCCACTCCTGACACTTGCTCACAGCAAAACGGAACCCTTACTCTCACTGCAACCAATGGATCTACTCCCTATCAGTTTTCATGGGCAGCAGGTTCTTTAACAGGAAATACAATTGCTAACCTTGGAGCTGGCAACTATACCGTTACCGTAACAGACGCTCATGGGTGCACTGCGAGTAACGGTGCTACGGTAGCTAATTACCTTTCGTTTTCTGTAAACAGCT
This sequence comes from Bacteroidota bacterium, assembly GCA_043748115.1. Lineage (GTDB taxonomy): Bacteria > Bacteroidota > Bacteroidia > AKYH767-A > OLB10 > OLB10. The sequence continues at coordinate 15,458 of JAYTNW010000235.1, forward strand.
CCCTTATTCCCGACTCCTGCCTTAGGGGAAAAGGAAGTATTAATGTATCACCTTCTGGCGGCACGGCACCATTTCTTTATGCATGGTCCAACAATGTTTCCGGAACTTCGCTGGCGCAAAATCTTGGTGCAGGAAATTACACCGTTACCGTAACTGACGGCTCAGGCTGCACAGTAGTCAACAACTTTTCTTTAACAAGTGTTAACACCATGCTTGCAAGTGCAGTTGCCAATGCCGATACCTGCAACTTGGGAAACGGCTCCATCCGAATTACAGCCACAAACGGTAAGCCTCCCTACTCCTATCAATGGGCTTCGGGAACCAGTAGTGCTTCTGTATTACAAAATGTGGCTTCGGGTAATTACACGGTGGTTGTGAACGACAATGGTGTGTGCAGCAAAACAGTTAATGCCACAGTATCACTTATTCCAGGCTTTACTTTTATAGGCACCACCTTGCCTGATACCTGCGGAAAAAACACCGGAGAAATCAGTTTAATCACCACCGGGGCATCTTTACCTTTAACTTACCAATGGAGCAACGGTGCTGCCAGCCAACCCTTGGTGCAAAACCTTGCCAAAGGAACCTATCAGGTTACAGCCACAGATGCACGTGGATGCCACTTCGCCAATGCCTATCTAGTTGCAGAGGTACCTTCTGTAAGGCTTTCTTTGAGCGCTGCACCTGACACTTGTACTTTAAGTAAAGGAGTTATTTCCATTTATGCCGAAAACGGAACTCCACCTTACCTTTATCAGTGGACAGGAGGTTTAAGTGCTGCTCCATTCATAAATCAACTTGCAGCAGGGACTTACAGCGTTACCGTAACCGATAATAAAAATTGCAGTGCTACAGCAGCAGCAGCAGTTTACAATGTTCCAGGTTTCATAGTTAATTATACCGCCACTCCTGATACCTGTAATCTTGGAGTAGGCGCTGTATCTTTTTCTCCTTTGGGAGGCATTCAACCGTTTGTCTATAGCTGGCAAAACGACACTTCCATTGTTCCTTTCATTAATGAATTGAGTGAAGGAAGCTATGAATTTACGCTTACCGATGCAAATCAATGCAGCATTAACCAAGCTGTTAATATAGAAAACACCGGAAACATCCGTGTTAACTTAGGTGGCAGATATGTCATTTGTCCGGGCAACCCGGCTACCTTATATCCAGGGCAATTTCAAAGCTATTTATGGAGTAATGGAAGTACAGAAGCGGCCTTGCTGGCAAACACTGCCGGTAACTATTGGGTTGAGATAACGGATGAACACGGATGTAAAGCATCTGACACTGCAACGGTGGTGGAGGA
>JAYTNW010000236.1:0-4110 GCA_043748115.1 Bacteroidota bacterium
TAGCTCATACCAACGGCAGAAGTTCCGGTTACCAAGATTGTGCGCGATGTGATCTTGAAGGCGACTGAACTCCCTCAAAAAATCACAGCGTATACCCCATGCTTCAGGCGCGAAGCTGGATCATACGGCAAAGACGTTCGAGGCCTTAACCGCCTTCACCAATTTGATAAAGTGGAAATTGTGCGAATAGAAAACCCTGAAAACAGCTATCAGGTGCTTGAAGAAATGAGAGACTATGTGGTTTCTTTGCTTAAAGATCTTGAATTGCCTTATCGCATTTTAAGACTTTGTGGTGGCGACATAAGTTTTGCCTCTGCCATGACATATGATTTAGAAGTGTACTCCTCAGCACAGCAAAAATGGCTGGAAGTAAGTTCGGTTTCTAACTTTGAAACTTTTCAAAGCACCAGGCTTAAACTAAGGTATAAAAATGCAGAAGGTAAAACGCAATTGGCTCACACCCTAAATGGCAGCGCCTTGGCATTGCCACGCATTGTAGCGGCATTGCTTGAAAACAACCAAGAAGATAACCGAATAAGGATACCTAAAGTTTTAAGGCCTTACACGGGCTTCGAGTTTATTGATTAATGCAATATATTTATGACATAAAACAAGCACTATAAAATTACGTTATAGCCTTAGTTTTATTTGCACCCTGTTCATTTAAAAAACCAATTGCGGATATACATTTGTCCAATACTGCCCTTATCAGAAATTAATGAAATATTCGCATCAGCACATCTTACTTATCCTTCAATCATTTTTTATGGTTGTGGCTTTTCAATTTTGCGTGGTGGTGCCATCCAATGCCCAAGGCCTTACCAACCAAGATTTAGCGCGGCAATACGAATCTACCGGTGAGTATGATAAGGCGCTTGTCTATTATGAAAAACAATATGCTGTTGACCCATTTGGTACTTACGAACCCTATTTAAAATGCCTTAAAGCAGTTAAAGATTTTGATAGAGCAGAAAAGCTCATAAAAAAACAATCGAAAAAAACACCTGCCACCGCCAAGTTCCACGTTGACATGGGGGCACTTTATGAGTTAGCCGGAGAACATGATAAATCCAAAAAACAATTTGACCTAGCCATTAAAAACCTGCTACCTGACGTAAACGACATTTACCAAACTGCCAATGCTTTTATACAAAATCAAAAAACAGATTATGCGCTTGAGGCTTTTTTAAAAGGCAGAACACTCACACGTGGAAATCCATCGTTTGGTTTTGATGTTGCAGAGTTGTTTGCACAGAAAGGCGATGCTAAAAACATGATAGCAGAGTACCTTGAACTGATGAATGAAAATTCTCAATTTATTGGTAATGTACAGGCAATATTGCAAAACAGAATAGCACAGGACACTGAAGGAAAAATATCAGAACTTTTGAGGTTGGAATTGCTGCGAAAAATACAGAGAGAACCAAACCAACTCGCTTATCCTGAATTTTTATATTGGCTATTTTTACAAGATAAAGATTTTGAATCAGCATTAACCCAATCAAAATCGCTAGATAAAAAAACTGGTAATACAGGCGGCATGGTTTACTCATTGGGAGAAATTTGTGTTACAAATAATGCGTGGGAAACTGCGGAAAAATGCTTTACGTACATTACGGAAAAAGGAAATCAACATCCACTTTATATACAAGCGAGAATAGCAGCAGTAAAAGCCTTAGATAAAAAAACCACCACAAAACTTTATACCACAGAAGAGCTAAACACATTAAACAAAGTGTACCAAGAAGCTATTAATGAATTAGGAAAAAATTACATCACCGCACCGTTAATCAGCAGTTACGCACATTTGCTTTCGTTTTATCTCAACAAAGTAGATGATGGGGTTTTAACGCTTGAAGAAACCATAGAAATTCCCAACACCACACCATCCTTTAAAGCGGAATGCAAACTGGATTTAGGCGACATGATGATTTTGCAAGGCAACTTATGGGATGCCTCACTAATTTATTCGCAGGTGGACAAGGACTTTAAAAACGATGCCATTGGCCGCGAAGCCAAGTTCAGAAATGCACGCTTATCCTATTACTTAGGAGAATTTGACTGGGCTGCCGCACAATTAAATGTACTTAAACAAGCCACATCGCAACTTATTTCAAATGATGCCATGAATTTGGCTTTACTCATCTCCGACAATGTGGGCGATGACTCCATAACAGAGCCACTTCAGATATACTCCCGATCAGAATTGCTTGCTTTTCAAAACAAGGACAATGATGCATTAAAAACGCTGGACAGCATTTTGATTTTATTTCCGGAGAGAAACATTGCCGATGATGTTTGGTATAAACAAGCATCCATTTTGTTGAAAAAGAAAAAAACAGATGATGCAATTGTACTTCTTCAAAAAATAATAGATAAATACCCTGATGATGTATTGGCTGACGATGCCTTGTTTAAGATGGCTGATTTGTATGACACCGTAATAAATGACAAAGAGAAGGCGAAGAGCTCGTTCGAATTATTTATACAAAAATACCCGGGAAGTTTATTTGCAGCAGATGCAAGAAAAAGATTCAGGACCTTGCGGGGGGATAAAATCAATTAACATAGTTACAGCTTTGTTGTAGGTGGGGCAAGGCAAGTGATTAATGCTTCAAAAATAATATCAGCTTGAAGAAGCTTGTTTACATTCCAATCAATTAAAATTTAACTTTGACTCACATTACGTTAACTAATATATGAAATACTGTTTCCGGATATTCATTGTGATAATCGTTTTAATCTCATCTCAAAATGCGAAAGCACAAATATACGATGGGGCTACGTGGACGTTTAGTGTTCAGCAAGCAGACAGTTGTGAAGCAACATTGATTTTTAAGGCCGTTACTAACGCGAACTTTCACATCTACTCGCAACACATTCCAGGAAATGATGGGCCAATACCTACGGCTTTTGTGTTTAAGAAAAACAAAAAATACGCAACGGTTGGAAACACAGAAGAAGATGCAGGCGATGAAGCTTTTGATCCTCAGTTCCAAATGATGGTAAAATCATTTCATGGCACGATAGAGTTTAAACAAAAAATAAAAATTACCACAAGAAAAGCTTTTCGCGTAAGCGGTGTTTTAACCTATATGGCTTGTGATGACAAACAATGTCTTCCTCCCACTGATGTTGATTTTACATTTGAGGTTAACCAAAAAAAATTAAAATCCTGCAACACCGTTGAGAACGACCCTTCAGGCCTTATCGAAGTAAAAGACACGCCTGCAGTTGAACAGGCAATTGCACCCACAATAGATAGCAGTCAACTTACAGCCATTGACACAGCTATTAAAGTTACAAGCATTACAACCCTTGAACCCGGATGCGGAGGTGATGGCGCCACCGAAGCCACAGACAAATCATTACTCGGCATTTTTCTGGCAGGTTTTATTGGTGGGTTGTTAGCCTTACTTACCCCATGTGTGTTTCCAATGATACCAATGACCGTTAGTTTTTTTACTAAGAGAAGCGGCTCCAAAAAGAAAGGTATGGCAAACGCGCTTATTTACGGTTTAAGTATTATAATTATTTATGTAAGTCTTGGTTTTTTTGTTACCGTTACACTTGGCAGCGATGCCTTGAATGATCTTGCGAGCAATGTGTTTTTCAACATGGCATTTTTTATCATCTTTATGATATTCGCTTTTTCATTTTTTGGCGCATTTGAAATTGTTATTCCAAGCTCCTTGGTCAACAAAGCGGACCAGGCCAGTGATAAAGGAGGATTGATAGGTATATTTTTTATGGCATTTACCTTATCCTTAGTATCATTTTCTTGCACCGGCCCCATTATAGGCACCTTGCTGGTGGAGGCAGCGCATGGTGGTAGCTACATGGGACCCATTACCGGTATGACGGGGTTTGCTTTGGCATTGGCCTTACCGTTTACTTTGTTCTCCGCATTTCCAGGATGGCTTAACTCACTTCCAAAATCAGGGGGCTGGTTAAACACGGTAAAAGTTACACTCGGGTTTATTGAGCTTGCACTTGCTTTAAAATTTTTATCAAATGTTGACCTGGCTTATCACTGGGGTATTTTAAAACGTGAAACCTTTATTGCCTTATGGGTTATCATCTTCGGCATGCTTGGCTTTTACTTGTTGG
>JAYTNW010000237.1:0-6456 GCA_043748115.1 Bacteroidota bacterium
TACAGAAATGCTGATGTTTAATTTGCTGCTTAACAAAAGCGATATTCCCGTAACTCCGCCATCAATAAAATGGTTAGGCAACAAAAAGCCTTTTAAACCGAAACCTGCTGATATTATTCCCAATGTCAAAAACACAGCAGATACCGTTGAGTTTTTTACTGAATTTCGAAAACGATAATATTCATGCGCAATGGCATAACGCGATCGCGGCACCGGATTGCCAAAAGCATCGGTACTTTGGTTTCTTTTAAAAAGATCGCGCAGCAGAACTAACATTTTTTACGCTTAAATATTATGCACCTGATAGCAATGCCTTTACCAGTTCACTCACTATTTTGTTATCGGCTTTGCCGGCAAGTTGTTTAGACACTACTCCCATTACCTTTCCCATTTCGGCTGGTGATTTTGCACCTGTGGTTTCTATTGCTGCCTGCACGGCTATCTTTATCTCCTCTGGGCTCATCATTTGAGGCAAAAATTTTTCAATAACCGCTATTTCTTCTGTTTCACCTTTGGCAAGGTCAGCACGGTTTTGCTTCAGGTAAATATCTTCCGACTCCTTACGCTGCTTCATTAGTTTTTGCAATAGCTTTAGCTCGTCCTCATCAGTAAGCTCAGCACCAGTTCCACTTGTTTTTGCTAAAAGTATAGCTGACTTAACAGCACGTAAAGCACGAAGGGCTGCTTCATTTTTTGATAACATAGCCGCCTTTAGCTCTGTCATTATTTTTTGTTCAAGACTCATTTCTTCAAGATTTATATTTCCACTCGCAAAGTTAATGTTTACTTCGGGATGAAAAATAAGCGATAGTGCAATAGTTCTTATTTTATCAATACCTACCTTTATGGTGCATATTAGTATGAATCAGTCCCTTATCATCACTCCACTGCAAAAGATGAACAGTTACCTGTTCCCAATATCAATTTTCAAAACTTCAAGTCCCTTAAACCCCGTGATTGAAGTTTCGCTTGAAAATGGCCGGTTGGTTTTAAATTCTGCCAATGCCAATTACAGCTATGGCAGTTTGTTTGCGATTTTCAAAAAGTCTTTTGAAGCTTTCCAACTTTCCTTCAAAGATAAAACCTATGTGCTAATGCTTGGTCTTGGCGGAGGAAGTGTGGTTAAATACCTTGCATCTAAATTTAACCATTTAAAAATTGATGCTGTTGAACTGGATCCTGTGATCATTGATGTTGCCAATACTTATTTCGAATTGGCATCTTTTAAAAACATAAGCACCATTTGCGAAGATGCAAGCGTGTTTGTGGAAAAAACTACAAAAAAATATGATCTTATCCTTATTGATTTGTTTATTGACACAGCACCGCCTTCGTTTTGTTTGGAAGCAGCATTTATAGACGCCATTGCTAAATGTTGTACCGAAAAAACCGGAGAAGTTATTTTTAACAAAAGCATGACGCGTGATGGGAGATCAGCCCCTCTTCATTACCAAAAACATTTTAAAAACATCATCACTAAAAATATTTTAAATAACCAGTTGGATTATTACAGCAACCATTTAAAATAAATTACCTCCATAATTATTGCACTTGCTACGTGTCTAAACCATTCCAGCATTACCCATGAACAGATATAACTTTTTTACAAACGCTTCCCGACAAAAACATATATTTGCCTACCTTAAACTAAACGAATGAAAAACATTTATCTTATATTTTCACTGATATCATTAACCCTTTATTGCCGCGCCCAAAACCCTACACCCAACCATGGGTTTGAAAACTGGACGCAAGTTGGCAACAGGTACGATCCGGATAACTGGAGTAACCTGAATAGCCAAACCGCAATATTGGGTGTGCTAACCTGTACCCGGTCAACTGATATGCACAGTGGAAGCTATGCTATAAAACTTACAACCCGATCTGTTTTCGGAATTACAGCCAATGGTATAGCTACCACAGGAACATTAATCACCACTCCACCTTATGGTGTTACAGGCGGCATTAATTACACCGGCCGACCCGATAGTATTACTGGCTGGTATAAATATTCGCCTGCAGGTAGCGACTTTGGATTTGTTGAACTCAATTTATTGGACGCCAACAATGATACCGTGGGTTATGTACGGTTTAATACACCTGCCGCAATGGTTGGGTCCTACACTTATTTTTCTGCTCCTGTTAATTATTTTTCTTCTGCCTCACCAACACATTGTTTTTGGATATTATCATCAAGCCCCGGCACCAACCCCACTGTTGGCAGTGCTATCTGGGTTGATGATATTGCTATGGTATTTACCGGAGTAGGCATTGATGCGCCTGCAGTTGAAAACCCGTTATCGGTTTTTTATGAAAGAAGCCAGAAACAAATAATTGTTAATTCGCACTTCAAGCATTCACAAATTCACCTCTATGATGTGTCAGGAAAAGAAATATTGAATAGCCTCTTAAATGAGTCAACCATTGCTATCAATGTCTCCAATTTGACCGCAGGTATTTATTTTTATCGCGTAGAGGGTGACCGTGCTACCAATGGCATAAACGGCAAAGTAGTACTATTCTAAGTTTATGGTTCGTAGTCAGCTTTGCCAAATATTTCTGGATCGTTTATGATTAAGCGAAAACTGAACAAGGGAGTCATTGCACTTTTTTTATTGATAATCACCGCCTGTTCGGTTAAGGCACAAACTATGCTTTTGACGGGCACCGTTTTAAATGCTGACAATAAAGACTTTGTTGCCGGGGCAGCTATTTACGAAGTGGGCAACATAAACAATGCTACATTGAGTAACGGAAGTGGTAATTTTTCACTGGTCTTAAAATCCGGCATCCAACTAATTGTATGTTCACTAACAGGGATGAAAAGCGATACCTTACGTGTAACCGCAAAAAATAATGACACGCTTACACATGTGTTTCGCCTAATTTCGATTTCGAAAAATTTGAACATCGTAGTGGTATCTGCCTCCAAATACGAACAAAAACTGGAGGATATAACCGTATCAATGGAAGTGATAAAAGCTGGGCTGATAGAAAACAAAAACACCGTAAACATCACCAGTGTGCTGGAGCAAACACCTGGGCTTACCATTTTAGACCAGGAACCGCAGATACGAGGCGGCAGCGGTTTTAGCTTTGGTGTTGGCAGTCGCGTGGCTACGCTCATTGACGGACTTCCAATTTTAACCGGTGATGCTGGCCGCACCGACTGGCAATTTATCCCTGTAGAAAACATTGACCAGATAGAGGTAGTAAAAGGAGCATCCTCTGTACTCTATGGCTCCTCTGCATTAAGTGGCACTATTAACTTTAGAACCGCTTATCCGAAAGCGCGTTTTAAAACCTATGTAAGAACGTATGGCGGAGTGTATGATGCACCCGAAAACAAAACAGCAAAATGGTGGGATGGCCCTGCTAATTTTTCAGGGATAAATGTGCTACATGCTGAAAGGATCAATCGCCTCGATGTAGTTCTTGGGTTAAATGCTGTTTACGATCATGGGTACATTGGCCCGCCACTAAACATAAGCACGTTGCCGTTAACAGACACCACCATTCAACCAAATGACGTGGCATCTCGCTGGGGAAGGGCCAACTTTAATTTGCGTTACCGGTTTTCCGATCGGTTATCTGCAGGTGTAAACGGTAACTTTATGCAATCGCATTCCAACTTTTCTTTGGTGTGGGCAAATGACAGCAACGGGATTTACAACGCCTTTCCAAAAACAATGACCTTAACTGATGCTGATCTTTTTTACCTCGACCCCTTCCTTAATTACACTTCGCCAAAAGCAGGCAACCATACATTAAAGGCCCGTATTTCATACGCTAACAACAACAACGGAAACAACCAGTCTAACAAAACAAATCTTTACATGGGCGAATACCGCTTTAACAAAGAGTTTGTTAAATGGGCAGGAGTAAATGTAACGGCAGGACTGTTTTCCAGCAAAGCATTCTCTGATGCTAACCTATACAGTGGCAGCGGTTCTCCTAAAAATACTGCTGAGAACTATGCCGTATTTACGCAGTTAGAAAAAAGTGTGTTCAAAATACTAAAACTTTCAGCGGGCTTTAGAGGCGAATATTTTGAAACAAATGATGGTGATGCCACATGCAAGCCCATCATGCGTGCCGGTGCCAACCTTCGCTTAACGAAAGGGACATTTTTTAGGGCCTCGTATGGACAAGGGTACCGCTACCCTACGCTTACAGAAAAATTTATTCAAACCAATACAGGTGGTATAGATGTTTTCTCGAACCCTACCGTAAAACCTGAAACAAGCTGGAATGCAGAAGCCGGAATAAAACAAGGTTTTAAAATTGGAAGCTTTTTAGGGTTTGCTGATGTGGCAATCTTTAGGCAGAGGTACAACAACACCATTGAATACATTTACGCCATTTGGGATCACGACACTCTCGAAAACAACTTGATTGGTTTTAAGTTTACCAATACAGGTAAAACACAGGTACAAGGCATTGAGTTTAGCCTGATGGGAGAAGGTAAAATTTATAAAAACATCTCCGTTGCCGTTTTAGGCGGATACACTTTTACGGAGCCAACAGCACTCGAACCCGATTATGTTTTTGCACGCGACAACCCTGATCCTAATTCCGGATTTTTACCGGACTCCATGAGCTATAAAAGCACCAGCACCGATACTTCAGGGAATACCCTAAAATATCGCTTTAAAAATTTAGCCAAGGTTGATATAGAGATTACCTGGAAATTTATATCTGTTGGATACAGTTTACGCTATTACAGTTTTATGCAAAATATTGATAAAACATTTTACCGCTTAGACGAATCGGGCACCTTGCCGACAGGAATTATTGGCTACAGGAAAAACCATCCGAACGGAGCGTTGGTGCATGATTTGCGGATGGGAATTAAAATAAATAAAATATTTAAGGCTGCTGTTTTAGCCAATAATTTTTTAAACAATAGCTATTCACTTCGACCACTCAAAATTGAATCTCCTCGCACGTTTACTATACAGTTAACTGCAGAGTTTTAATTTATTAATGTCTGGTAGCCTGCTGTTGGCAAAAAGGTTGCCTAATTAAGAACTCACTGGCTTTTGCAAAAATGGCAGCCGCAATTTCGGTGCGCAAAGTTGAGTTGTTGTTGTCGTCATTAAAGGTATCAAACACCCCGTAAGTACTTTTACCAGTTCTCATAGCAAATACATGCGCCATGGTGTGGTTACTGTTTTGCTGAGGAAATTCACTTATCAAAAAATTTTCGAGGTCAGCTTCTTTACCAGGTTGTGCTTCAAGGTTGATTAGCAATGAAAACTTAGTCATAGATTTTTATTTTTTAACTTTTGCTGAATTACCCTAAATAATTGTGCCAGTATTTTATTACACTTATTTTATGGCGTCTTTTACCTTAATTGTGTAAGGAATTTAAAATTTTGCATTAAAAAAAAGCAAGTACAAAAGCTATCTTATTGTAAAAGCAAAAAAGCCGCTCCGTTAAAGAGCAGCTTTTTGTTGATCAGGGGTAGTTTAAAACTATTTTTTCAGCAAACGCTTATAGGCAATTCCCTCGGGTGCGGTAATTTCAAGAAAATAAACTCCCGTAGGCCACAGCGAACCATCTACATCAAAACTTTTTACATTGGTATAAGATGTTTTCATCAATTGCTTGCCATCAACGCTTTTCACTGATACTGCAAACTCATGTTGCACAGCGTTAAACACCACGTTAAAATAACCAGAAGATGGATTTGGAAATAAAGAAACATTAGCACTAACAAAAACATCGTTTAACCCAACCGGAAGAATGGTTCTGCAACCGCTGGTATCAGAACAATTAGCGAATGATATAGCTACGGCAAAAGTTCCGCCCGTGGTGCTGCTAAAGTTTTTATTGGTGGCTCCAGGTACTGCTAGCCCCGTGGTGCAGTCTATCCATTGATAGGAAGCAGCATTTTGGGTGGCTGTGAGCACATTGTTCAACACCGAAACCGAGGTATCAATTGCAGAAACGTTAAGGGTAAGTTTAACCACCGAGTCACATCCTTGCGAAGAGTTAAGCACGTTGGTATAAATTCCGGCAGTGGTCAGCGTTTGACTGCCAAATGTATATGTTCCACCGGGGCAAATAGATGCCGTAGTGGCGGTAAAAGTATTCACTCCTGCAACCCAGTTTGACACGATACCTGATAAAGCAAAGCCACTTAAAGTAGCATTGTTTGAAGGGCTAGCCTTATTAATAGCCGATGTTATGCCTGTGTTAACTCCACCAGCAACACCTTGGTTAAGTTGATAGTATAACTTTAACCCTGTACTGCTACTGTCAATTTCACCTTTATAAATACAATTTACCTCTGATGCTGATAGTGATTTTGTCCACAAGCTCACCTCATCCACTTTTCCTTTCAGAAAAAAATTTGTTGCTTGAAACAGAACGTTGCCCATGTAAAAATCGCTGCCTGTTGTTCCTATTACTCCTGTTGCTGCAAGCGAGTCGATTTTATTACCGTTATA
>JAYTNW010000238.1:0-4351 GCA_043748115.1 Bacteroidota bacterium
CTGTTTGGTAAATTCTGTTGTTCGTTACTATATAGTTGTTACATCCAAATGACACATTAATACCTGCCGATGCTGTAGCAGCAAGGAAAAAGTCAAAAACATTATTGTTGTCAATGGTATTGTTATCATTGTTGGCAGCCGAGCCCGCAGTAGTAGCATTATAAGAATAAAAACCTACTCCTAAGTTACCACCGGATGTTATACTATGTATATCATTAAAGGAAATAATATTGTTATCATTTCCGTTTGTTCCAGTTGTTGTTCCTATTGCAATAACACCTGGAACTGTGCTTCCGGCAACAGCAGTAGAGGTATTATTGGAACCATTGGCATTTGATGCACGTGCATCTAAATAAGTTAACGTGTTATTTGATGCTTCGTTTCTTAATAAGATAGCTTGACCAGTTGTGCTACTGTTTTCTACTCTTAAAAATTTGTTTGAACCGATACCACCAGGTCTTCCATCTATGGTTACATAAACTGCACCATTTATATCTATGGTTGCCGTTGTATTACTGCTGGTGATTGTAATTGGAGCTGCCGCAGCAGCTTCAGGACGAATGGTAAGTGGTTTTGCAGCCGTAATACATGCATCATAAGACATAGTAATAGGATACGTTTCACCTGCACCTGAATAACCGCCTTCCATTTCAATTACAAGCGGGGCAGAAATACCAGTAGCTGCTATAGCAGCTATAGCACCACCTGCACCTGAAAGAGTCGGGTATGTTCCAGTTGGACCTACAGTAATTGGTGATGTTATACTTCCACAAGCATTGGTGGATACGTTACCAAAAAATCCTCCGGTTGTTAAATAGAATGGAGCACCAGCACAAGCTATGTTATAAGAATATACATAATAATCGTAACTCGTACCTCCGGTTAGTCCGGTATTACTAAATGACAAAGCATTTGATACCTGAATTACAGTTCCTAATCCCAAAGCCTGTCCTGCAGTATAAGTAGATCCATTTACAGGAATTGTTTCAGCAGAACTTGCAGGATATCGAACTATCAAATACCCACTTGGTGGACCAGCCGCTGCCGTAAAACTTCCACTAATTTGACTGGTTGATGAAGCAGCTAACGAAACCAATGTTGGCTGTGCAGATGGCGTGGTACATGGTGGCAATAACACCACTGTAAATGCATAATCTTCGTACTCGCCAGTACCAGTGTTAGTGCAGGGATTGCTTGGATTATTGGGAGTAAAAGTTGCAACAACACGCATACGTGTTATTCCTGTAGTAGCAGTTAGTGGTACAGTAAAACTTCCGGTTAAAGGTGAGGAAAGATACGATGTACTGGACGCAGCCTGTTCACCTGCACCAAAAGTACCATCCTGGTTCCAATCAACCCATATTGCTCTTCCATAAGTGCTACCTCCGGCAACTGTCATTGTATAATTAACAGAATTGCCTTGCATTGCTGACATACTTGCCGTACCAAAATGGTTTTGATATCCCGCTGAACTGCCAGAAGTATTATTAAGGTTGGTAATACCTCCGGTAGTACTCATATTAGTAATGTAATAAGTAGTGCCACCCGTAGTGGTTGGCGTACAATAACAAGTATTGGCAGGACTAATTGTTACCTGCAAAGGATTGGTAGCAGTTGTTTGTGCTGATGAAGTACAAGTAACTAAGCATTGATAATAAGTTGCTACTGCTTGATTAGTTGTTAGGGTAGCTGAAGTAGCTCCTGATATATTTGTCCACGTAGCACCATCTGGAGATGATTGCCATTGAAAAGTAGAACCACCAAAGTTGCCGCTTTGCGTAGATAGCGTAAAGTTTACACTGGGGCAAACAGGGTTTGTATTTGAAAGAGTGTTGCCCGGTGCAGGTGTTCCGCTACAAGGTGTTAATCCACCAAGTGCCAGGGCATGAAAATAATTTACTGTATTGGCAGAGGTTCCAACAGCTGATGAAAAACTAAATGAAACACTTTGCACCAATTTGGAATAATTTCCTACGCTTATTGGCAAACTCATCTGAAATAAATAAGGACCTGTTGCACATGCATTAGCCACACCGGCTGCTACATTTTGCGCTCTTGATATACTTGGAGTATAGGCAACACCTGTAGCTGTAAACCAGTTTACAAATGTATTGCCGGTAAAAACCTGTGTGGTAGCATCAGTAAAAGTTACCGTTGCACTTAGCGTGGTGCCGGCTGTATTTTGAACCGTTTCATACAACACGTATAAGTTGGAATAACTTGCAGGAGTTACTAAAGAAACCGAACCCGTTGTTGGCCACACCGAACCCGCATAGGTGTTACTTGTAATAGTCATTGCATTAGGTGCCGAGTAGCTTTGTAACTGATATGTTAAGCCAGTTGTCAATGCACTTGGAACTGCGCCACCCGTAGGCATAAAACATGCTGGTGTAGCGCTACCAGAATACCACTTGTAAGTAGCATCAATAAATGTATAACCTACACCATCAATTCCAATTGTGGGTTGGGTAACCATTCCGTTCATGTTCCCTGTGGTTGCAGTGTTAAGGGTAGTACCATTAGTACCATCACCTGTGCCATTTGCAACAACATCATTGCTAAAACCTGTAATAGGCACGCTGGATAACTGTGCATTAGAAACAAAAAATGACATCACCATCAGGCATGTCATCCATAAGTTTCTTACTCGTGTGTTACGAGTCACACTTGTTGGCAACTCTTGATTGAAAGTAATCATTAATATTTGGAATTAGGATTAATATATTTTGAATGATGATTTAGATGACCAGATTCAGTTCGATTATAAAACACTTTTTATTATACCCTACAAAAGTGATGAAGCATATGCTAGTTAGCAATCACTAATAGTAGTGATTGCCTTCACATGTTAAAATCTTTAAAATTCGATTAAAAAAACTAATTTAGTCACTGGAAAAAATGAAGATTCGCGCCTGCCACAAAATTTCTTGGAAAAAACTCATTAGTTGTCTGTGCTTTTTTTACAGCTACACGTGGTCCTATGGACAACAACAATATGGGTTCACTTTTTACACCAGGGAAGACGGAATTGCCTCTGCAACCATAACAGGCATTGCTAAAGACAGTACTGGATTTCTGTGGCTTTTTTCTGAAAACGGACTTACACGCTTTGATGGATACGATTTTAAAATATTTCAAAACAACCCGTCAGATGTTTTGAGTATTTCATCACCCTATATCAGCGATATGCTCATTGATAGTAAGAAAAATATATATTTTCATGCCTATAACTCCATTAGTAAATACAATCCCTCTCACAACACGTTTACCCGACTGCTATCTTATTTCAATAACGAATATTTTTTAGGTTGGCGTTCGGGTAAAAACTGCATCTGGGTAATGGTAAAAGGTAGCCTAATTGCCATCACTCCCGATAATCCTGCTACCTACTATGCGCTGCCCGCTGAGTTTTTAATCAGAAATAAGCCGCATATGATTGAAAGCGATAACAACTTTTTTATAATCGGCCACAACAAAATCATTCGTTTTGATATTGAAAAAAAAGAATTTTTTGATGTCCCGACTTTCTTGCTTTCAGGTAACAACTATGAACCAGAAAATACATCAATGCGTTTGTTTGTAGATAAGGAAGGCACACCCGGATTTTGTAGTTCATCCGGATTGTTCAAGTATGACAAAGCAGGTAAAAAGTTTTTGCAGAAGGTTGCTTTTTATCCTAACCCGGCAACAGCAGGTCCATTTCCATCATCGGTAATTTTACGGAACAACTATTCATTTGCTGTGCTAAACAATGGCACATTGCAGCAAGTAGATTTAAATGTTGGATCCGAAAAAATCATCAGTTTATCTAATCATTTTGACAATGAAAAAGGAATACTAATTAAAGCTGTTTATACTGGCAAAGGAAATAACATTTGGCTGACAACAAACACACCTAAATTTTATTCTTACCATCCTGAAACCGGTTTAATGGAAGCTTTTGAAGCAAAGGGAGAAAAAAACACGACTAGAAACAACTACTTTATTTTTGAAGATGAAAATGGAATCGTGTGGATTTCTATTGCAGGTAGCGGCTTGGTGAAGGCAGAACCCGTGAGGAAAATATTCGATTTGCAACGGCCATCTGACAGCAAGATTGTTTACGTAAGCGACAACATTCGTGGCATCAGCGAATGGACAAAAGACTCTGTGCTTGTAAATACCATTAACGGGGTTTTGTTGTTAAACAAAAGCACAAGTCAATTTGCGAATTTTTCGTACCCTGAAAAGTCATTTTCCGGGAGCGCCTACAGCAAAATAATTGTTGACAAGGACACCAATTTATGGATTGCCGGTTGGCAACGTCAGGGCTTGTTTTATGTTAACAGAAAAACCGGAAGTATCACAAAAT